>JBEPXC010000036.1:1323-21260 GCA_041642035.1 Sphingobacteriia bacterium | reverse complement strand
GGCCGTGGCCCAAGATGACACCGACAGTGTGAGCGATTCAACCTATGTTTTCGTGCGTTCTCAGCCTGAAGTGGCTGAATTGCCTGCCGGAGTATTACCAGGCATTAATTATGTAAACGATTCTACCGTCACACTTGTTTTGCATGACCCCCCGGCCACCAAAGATTTTGTGTTTGTCATTGGTGATTTCAACGACTGGAGAGTCACTGAAGAGGGTTATATGAATGTTACTCCTTCGGGCAACCATTTCTGGCTTACCCTTACCGAACTTACTCCCGGAGAGGAATACGGCTTTCAGTATTTCATCGACAATGAAATTCGCCTTGCGGATCCCTACACCCAGATAACGCTCGATCCCTGGAATGACCAATGGATAGCCGATTTCAACTATCCCGATCTGAAACCTTATCCCGACACCAAAACCACCGGCGTAGTGAGTGTAATACAACCTGGCAGGCCACAATACGTTTGGGAAGTAACCGATTTTACCCCTGCAGCCAAAGAAGATCTGGTCATCTACGAATTGCTGATACGCGATTTCGTGGGTACCTCTGCCATTAAAACCGTTATGGATTCGCTGGACTACCTGCAACGACTCGGCATTAATGCCATCGAACTGATGCCCTTCAATGAATTTGAGGGAAATATTTCATGGGGCTATAACCCTGCTTTTTATTTTGCTACCGACAAGGCCTACGGTACCGAAGAAGACTACAAGGCCTTCATCGATGAATGCCATAAAAGAGGTATTGCGGTGATTATGGATATGGTTCTCAATCACTCCTTCAACCTATCCCCTTTTGTGCAGATGTATTTCAACCCCGATGCCGGCAGTTACGGACAACCTTCGGCAGATAATCCCTGGTTCCTTGAAACTTGCCCACACGAACCCTGGTGCTGGGGAAATACCTTCGATCAGAACAGTACATACACCCATGAACTCTTCAACAGGATTACCCAATATTGGTTAACCGAGTTTAATCTCGATGGTTTCCGCTTTGACTTTACCAAAGGATTTACCAATGTGCAAACAGGCAATCAGGGCTCCAATTACGATGCTGCACGCATAGACAACCTTAAACGTATTGCAGACCATATGTGGAGCGTAAAGCCCGAATCGCTTGTTATACTCGAACATCTTACTGAAAACTCAGAAGAAAAAGAATTGGCCGAATATGGTATGATGTTGTGGGGAAATGTCACCCATAGTTATCAGGAGGCTTCTATGGGGTGGCTGAATGACAGCGACTTCTCATGGGCTTCATACAAAAACCGCGGATGGAACGAACCTCATCTGATTTCCTACATGGAAAGCCATGATGAAGAAAGAATGGTCTTTAAAAACATTAATTATGGCAAAACAGTTTCCGGATACGATATAAAGAACAAAAAAACAGCACTCCAGCGCGCCGAGCTTGCTGCTACTTTTTACTTCACCATACCCGGGCCTAAAATGATATGGCAGTTTGGCGAACTGGGATACGATTACTCCATCAATCATTGCCAGGATGGCACCATAAATAATGATTGCCGTACCAATCCCAAACCCATTCGCTGGGATTACTACAACGACTGGGATCGCCGAAATTTGTATAATGTCTACTCCATCCTTATTGAGCTTAAAAAAGAACAGGAGGTATTTTCCACCAGCGATTATACCCTTGCCCTTGGCGGAAGTAACCCATGGAAACGCATCAATCTTAATCATGAAAGTAACCAGGTAACCGTATTGGGTAACTTCGGTGCTGAACCCACCACCTTCATCCCCGGCTTTCAGCATACAGGCACGTGGTACGAGTTCTTCAGCCGCGAAACGTTTGTGGTGAACGACCTCAGCGATCCCATTACCCTGCAGCCGGGCGAATACAGAATCTACTCCACAGTAGAATTCCCCGATCATGGCATTGCCCTAAGTGCACCAACACCCTTTCCTGAGACTTCTAACAAGGTTGAAGTATATCCCAACCCCTCCGAGAGTGGTTTTAACTTCAGCTTCAACACCGCCAGGACCTATCATCTGCGCATAGTCAATCTGCAGGGACAGGTTGTTTTTGAAAAAGAAAATGCTTTTGCCCCAGACAGGGCAACTTTTCATTGGGATACACGCAACGATAAAGGAAAAAAAACACCCGCAGGCATATATTTTTACAGCATCCATTCTGCGGATGAAAACCTGACTGGTAAAATCCTGATTAACTAAATAAGAATATTGTTTCTCTCCAAATACCCCGGCCGTTGCCGGGGTATCTTTTGTTTAACAATTCGCGCACCACACCCTACTACGATATGAAAATCATCTCCTACAACGTCAATGGCATCCGATCGGCCATCAGCAAAGGTTTTCTCGAATGGTTACCACAGGAAAATGCAGACGTGGTATGCCTGCAGGAAACAAAAGCCCAACCCGATCAAATCCCAATCCTTTCTTTTGAGGAAATAGGTTACCGCAGCTGGTGGCACTCGGCACAAAAGAAAGGCTACAGCGGTGTAGCAATCCTTTCGCGCACTCAGCCCGACCATGTAGAAACGGGCATGGGAAACAAGCTTTACGATTACGAAGGACGAGTGATAAGGGCCGATTTTGGCGATGTGTCGGTGATGAGCCTGTACATCCCCAGCGGATCATCAGGAGAGTTGCGGCAGGCCTTTAAAATGCAATTCCTGGACGATTTCCTCGAATATATCCTCATCTTAAAACAGCAAAGGAAAAAGCTTATCATTTGCGGCGACTACAACATCTGCCATCAGCCCATCGATATTCACGACCCCGTCCGCAATACCAATTCATCTGGCTTCCTGCCCGAAGAAAGGACCTGGCTCACCAAATTCATCAATGCCGGCTTTACCGACAGCTTCCGTTACATCAACCACATGCCTCATCAATACTCCTGGTGGAGCTTCAGAGCCAATGCCCGCAAAAACAACAAAGGCTGGCGCATCGACTACAATATGGTAAGCGACTGCTTGGGCGATAATATTCATCATGCCTCTATCCTGCCGCACGTTATCCATTCCGACCATTGTCCGGTACTGCTCGAGATAAACCCCGGGCAGTTGTAGAATACATGCAAAAGCTTCTTGCACGCTTTTCTGTATATATGCCATAAAAAAGAATTAATTTTACATCAGACCTGCCTGACCCGATGAGAGCCTTCAATAAAGCTAATTACTTAAACAAAACTTTTTGCTGATGAATGTCAAAAACAAATCACTCCTAATTCTGGCTGCCGCAGCCCTTTTCCTGGCAAGCAGTTGTGTCCCCGCCCGTAAATATGAGCAAATGGTCGAAAGAAGGGACGATTGCGAAACACGAAACCAGGCCCTTAGAGAACAAAATGAAAGTTTCTTTGCCCAAAACAATGAGTTGAGCGCCATGCGCGACCAGCTTAAACAACAAACAGAAGAATTAAAAGAAGATACCACCAATATGGGCAAGGAATACCGGCGCATGCAAACCAATTACGAACGTCTGGCAAAAACCTACGAGATTATTCTTGATCAAAACGAGCAACTGATGGATGGCAAAGACCTGGAGACAAGCCGTATCGTGAGCCAACTGCAGGAAACCCAGGCAGATCTATACAAGCGCGAAGACGAGCTGCGCCGCACTTCTGAGCAGATGAGAGAAAAAGAACGCGACCTTAACCAGCTCAACGAACGACTGCAACAATTCTCGCAGGAGCTCTCGCTGAAAGAACTACGCGTTAACGAACTCGAAACCATCATCGCCCGCCAGGACTCCACCGTGCAGGCATTGCGAAGAACCGTTTCAAACGCCTTGCTGGGGTTCGAAGGACAGGGACTAACCATTGAAATAAAAAACGGAAAGGTATATGTCTCTATGGAAGAAAGCCTGTTGTTTGCTTCGGGCAGCACTACCGTCGACCCACGGGGTGTCAATGCCCTGAAAGAACTGAGCAAGGTGCTCGAAAACAATCCCAACATCAATGTGCTCATCGAGGGGCATACCGACGATGTCCCCCTGAGGCCGGGCAGCCAGATCAAAGACAACTGGGATCTGAGCGTATTGAGGGCCACGGCCATCGTGAGGATACTGCTGCAAAATACCAACATCGAGCCCCAGCGTCTTACAGCAGCCGGACGAGGCGAATTTCTCCCCATCGACCAGGCCAAATCCCCTGAAGCCCGCCGCAAAAACCGTCGCACCGATATCATCCTCACCCCGCAACTTGACGACCTGTTCCAGATCATCGATCTGAATTAACCGTCCCTGCCTTCACCAACGGAAGGATTAAATTATACCAGCCACCAGCAGAAAAGAGATATTGTTGTCTTTATGACGCTGATGGCTTTCTTGTTGGATTTTTCCCCTATCCATGACAGCCCCCTCCTGTTGCCGGGGTCTGAACATCTCCGGACCAAGTCCGGAGATAAACCGTATTTAAACCGTAAAAATACGGTTTAAATACGGTTTAAATAGGGAGAGGGTATGGGGGTGGTTGGGTTTGGGTACGGGGTGGTTGTGGGACACGAGGGACTCGGAGGACTAATAAGCGGACCGGTGTCTTACCCTGGTATAAACAAAAACTCAAACACAAGCTCAAAAACTATACTGCCATTTTCCCAAAGTCCCCAAGGTCCCCAAAGTCCCCCACCTGGCACCCTCCACATTAAATCCCCACCAGAAAATGTTTAAAAAAATACATCAAAAAGCTTGGTGATATAAAAATTTGAATTACATTTGCACTCGCAAACACAGAAACGGTGTACGCGAATGTTCTTAAAAAGACCACAAAACAAAAAGGGCGATTAGCTCAGCTGGTTCAGAGCACCTGCCTTACAAGCAGGGGGTCGGCGGTTCGAATCCGTCATCGCCCACCACAATTAAAGGGTTACAGATTTTTTCTGTAACCCTTTTTTGTTGTGGGGTAAACCCGACAATTGGGACCCTTGGTTTGGCCATGCACGATTGAAATGGCACCTAAACCTTATTAATTCTTCTCTACTCCATCATCACCAATGGCTAAATAAAAAAAGAAATTAAATTATATGTTTCAGAAATTATAACAGATGGGCAAATAAATTCGCAAATAGTTGGGCAAAGGGGGAAACTTTAAGTATGCTAAAAAGTATGTCAAACAAAAAACCACTTACGGATTTTATTTCGTAAGTGGTTTATTTTTTGGCTCCTCCTCAAGGACTTGAACCTTGGACCCTCTGATTAACAGTCAGATGCTCTAACCAACTGAGCTAAGGAGGAATTTTGTCAGAACGTGGTGTTGCGTTTTTGACGTTGCAAAATTAGTAAAATTTTCTTTCCACAAAAATATTTTTTTCTTTTTTTCCGTATTAACATCTAAAACCTCAGGAGTGATTAATTTTGTAATACTTATGAAAAGAAAAAATCCGAGAATATCCCGAAATACCGAACCTTTTCTACTGACTTCAACCTTACGCAGCATAAAAGATCAATTGATCAAGCATCCCTTATCCATTAAGATTGATCAGCTTATAGCTTGTGGCGTAAGGGATATTGCTGCTGTGCCGGTATTTTACAAATATACTCTGTTGATCATATTGTTTTCCTTCTCAGGCTTACCGGATTTTGAAAAAGGAGGCAGGTATTTGCCCAGTCAGTCAGCATCGGCAAGTTTTTATAACACCCTGTTTTATTCGGAAGAAGAGATTGAATACATCGACCACCAAATCACCAGCCTTCTTATCGACAGTGGGTTTAACGGCAACGTGCTTATTGCCCGCTACGGCATGTTGATTTACGAACGTTCTTTCGGGTTCAGCTCCTTTCGGCGCTCTGAGCCCATGAATATTGAAACGACCTTCCAGCTGGCTAGCATCTCAAAGACCTTTACTGCAGCGGCAGTGCTGATGCTGCAACAGGAGGGTAAGCTGGACATCGACCATAAGGTAAAGCAATATATTCCCGAATTCCCCTACGACAACATCACCATACGACAAATGCTCACGCATACTTCAGGGCTGCAGAATTATATGTGGCTGGTTGAACGTTTCTGGAAAAAGAGTAAACTCCCCGACAATGAAGACGTGCTCCAACTTTTCCTGAATCACCCGAGAGGGTTGAATTTCACTCCTGGCCAGCGCTTTGACTATTCCAATACGGGATTTGTTTTCCTGGGTCTGCTTATTGAACGGGTTTCCGGGGTAAAATATGCGCAGTTTATACATGACAATATCTTTACTCCACTAGGTATGAACCGTTCGTTTGTGTACGATCTGCACCAACCCATCGTGATCGACAACCGTGCATACGGCTACAGGCAATCGCGCGGCAGGCACATCATCATTCCCGATGATCCTCTCGACGGTCCGCTGGGAGATAAGGGAATTTTCTCTACCGTACACGATCTTTTTAAATGGGATCAGGCCCTTCATCGCAGTGCGCTGTTGCCTCCACAGGCATGGCAAGAGGCATTCGCCAATGCACGTCTGTCGAATGACACCCTGGTAGATTATGGCCTTGGGTGGCGCCTGCAGACCTTCTTAGGCAAAAAGATTGTTCACCATCCAGGTCGCTGGCATGGCTTCAGAACCAGCTTCAAGCGTTTTCCCGAAGATCATACCACCATCATAGTATTGAGCAACAACAATAAGGGTATTCTCGAAATTATTGAAGGAATACAAGATATTTTATACTACGACGAGAAAGAAATCTGGACCACCCTAAACAGCCATTATGATCAGGAGGAGTCACAGGAAATTGAATCCGAAGATACTGAATCCGAGTAAACACTTACCGCTGTAACCTATTTACAAGTCATCCACCATTCCTGTCTCCAATCACTCTGTCAAAAAAGGAGGCAAGTATCAATGATTATCATCCTTTTATAAAAGAAATTTTAATCCTGGGCCAGTTTCTCAACCAGTTCCTCTTTTTTCATTCTTGAACGACCAGAAATGTTTTTCTTCTTCGCCATTTCATATAATTCGTCCTTTGTTTTTGAACGTAATTTTTCCTGTTTTCCTATATATTGCTTTTCAGTTCCGGTATTACCTTTGCCTTTTACATGACGCTCTACTTTTGATTTTGATACCAGGTTACCGCTTTTTACCAGTTTTTTCTGGTAATCGCCTTGGGTAGGTTTATCATTGGGTAAAATCCACTCCCTGTATTTCTCGCCTTCCTCTAAAAACAGATGAGGCATATCACTAAATTCGGGGTCATCATCAAAATCAGAAAGATAAAAATTCCCTTGCCTGATTGTTTTTTCTTTTTGATGATCCTCATCTGTTGCAATGAGCAAATCACCTTTCTGACCTTTTACAACGGCAAAGAATTTATTATCGTTTAAATTTAATATCTGATTACCGTTTATAGTTTTAAACAGTTCATAATGTCCTTCATTTTCTAATTTTCCTCTCATAGCTAAAAGGTTTAAAAGGTTATTATTCATAAGGAAACTTCAGGTAGTCAAAGTCTGGCAAGCTATTTCTCCAGGTTCGGCAGCCCGTATAAAGAGAATACCTTCAGTTGAGCTCTTTGGTATTATAAACAGATCATATGCTCCTTTGTTTCTGATTATCTGTGATTTAATCATCTATCTCATTTTAATATAAACCAAAAACAAATGAATTGTTATGGCATTTTCTAATAACATCAGGTAAGTCTTGCTACATTCGTAAATGTGGCTGAAGATTAATGACCTAAATATCCTACCCCTGGTTATCCTGGTGATGGGGCAGTAGCTTATTCCTTTTAACACATTTTTCGCCTGAGTAAGAAAGCTTTTCGTTAAATTTGCCGCATTTATGCCCTGTTGGTCAGGCAAATCTTTTAACTATGGATGTAAAAATCATAAACAAATCTACCAATCCCATGCCCTATTACGAGACAGCACTGTCTGCAGGCATGGATTTACGGGCTTTTTGCGCCGAACCCATTATATTAAAACCTCTTGCAAGAGCCCTGGTGCCCACAGGTTTGCATATCGAGTTGCCCGAAGGCTTTGAAGCACAGGTAAGACCCCGCAGCGGCCTTGCTGCCAAAAAGGGTGTGACGGTGCTCAATTCTCCCGGAACCATTGATGCCGATTACCGGGGAGAAATTAAGGTTATACTCGTAAATCTTTCTACTGAAGATTTTGAAATTCAAAGCGGTGACCGCATCGCACAGATGGTAGTGGCCAAACATGAAAGAATTAATCCTCTTCATGTGGAGATACTTACTGAAACACTGCGTGGTGAAGGAGGATTCGGGCATACGGGAGTAAAATAAGCTTTTAACGGATCCTCAGCAGCTCCATCAGGTGTCAAATAAAAATTCACAATCATCAAATAGCCCCAATATGAAGTTAATTATCCCTATGGCCGGTATGGGTACCCGTATGCGGCCCCATACCCTTACCATACCAAAACCCTTACTCCATGTAGCCGGGAAACCCATCGTTCAGCGCCTATGCGAAGACATAATGGAGGTATGCAGCGAGAAACCCGAAGAAATTGCCTTTATCATTGGTGATTTTGGCCCTGCTGTAGAAAAGCAACTTCTGGCCATTGCCCAAAAAGCTGGCGCCAGGGGTAAAATTTATTATCAAAAAGAAGCCCTGGGAACTGGCCATGCCGTGCTGAGCGCCGCAGATTCACTCGATGGTAAAACCATCGTGGCCTTTGCCGATACCTTATTTAAAGCTGACTTCAGACTAGATGAATCACAGGACGGTATCATCTGGACCCACAGGGTTGACGACCCATCGGCTTTTGGAGTGGTTAAAACAAACGAAGAGGGAGTAATATGCGATTTCATTGAAAAACCACCGTCTTTTGTCTCCGATCAGGCCATCATAGGAATCTATTATTTCAAAGATGGTAATGCGTTGAAGAAAGAACTTCAATACCTGATTGATCATAATATTTCCAAAAAAGGTGAATATCAACTCACCGACGCCCTGGAAAACATGCGCAAAAACAAAACCCGCTTTGTTACAGGTGATGTAATAGAATGGATGGATTGTGGAAATAAAAATGCAACAGTTTTTACCAATCAAAGGGTATTGGTACATGAAAAAGAATTGCCTTTGCCACAAAATATTATACAGGAAAATGCAGTTATCATACAACCCTGCTTTATAGGTGAAAATGTGGTGTTGAAAAATGCCATAGTTGGCCCCTATGTATCGTTGGGAAAAAACAGCAAAATAGAAAACTCGGTGATAGACAATTCAATCATCGGTGAAAACGCAAGTATTCGCAATGCTGTCTTATCAAATACCATGATAGGCAATTATGCAAGCCTGAGCGAAAAGCCGGCAGAACTTAGCCTGGGGGATTATTCTCAGATCGATAGCTAAAGAATTCGTAACTTTAGCTTTTAAAAGCCAGGGCATTGAAGTAAAAAGTCTCTGCCCTACCCTCCGGCAGAACCATTAAAACATAATAACAATCTGATGAAGCAAATTACTTACATAATAGCCCTGGTCATTTTTCTTAGCTCAACAGCATGTAAAAGCCAGAAAGATACCTCCGGCAGTTTGCCTTCGGATAAAAACATCCCTGAAGTATCGCAGATAGAACAACTGGAAAGCACTGCCCGACTTATTGAAGGAAGCAAGCAAAGTATGCTGGGCAATCATGCTAATGCAATACTTCTATACGCAGAAGCGGCAAAGATTGACCCGCGTAATTCGGCTGCCTTTTATGAATTAGCCAAACTTCACGCTCAGCAGGGATACACAAAGGATGCCGAAGAATTTGCCTTAAAGGCAGTTAGACTGGATCCGGATAACAAGTATTTTAGCATGGCTCTGGCCGACATCTACTTTGTGCAGAATAAAAATGAGCAGGGGCTTCAGGTTCAGAATGAATTGGCCAGACTTCATCCTAATGACCTGGATATTCAAATAAGCAAATTAAGCACACTCATCTATTTGGAAAAATTTGAAGAAGCCATAGCCCAATTTGACTATATTGAGAAAATCAGTGGATTCAACAACGATCTTTCCTTGCAAAAACAAAAGACTTATCTGGAAATGGAAAGACCCGACCTGGCTTTGGAAGAAGCGAAACGTCTGGTATCCTATTTCCCCCAGGATGTAATGTATCTGGAGCTGCTGGCGGATATCTACAACGAGAACGGACAAAGCGAAGAAGCCTACAGGATTTACCACCAAATGCTCGAAATTCAACCCGATTACCCCATGGCAAACCTCTTACTAGCCGATTACTACAGGAACAACGGCCAGGATGAGGAGTCTTTTGAACAACTGCAGAAAGCATTTGTCTCGCCCAACCTCAATATTGAAGGCAAGGCCAGGATAATGGCATCGTATTACTATCTGAGCGAGGAAGATTCAACATATGCCTCCCAGGCTATGGATTTATGTGAACTACTCGTGGAGGTACATGATGATGAAGCCCGGGCACATGCTATTTATGGTGATTTTCTTTATCGCAATAATCAATTGCAGGAGGCAGGAATACGCTATTCTGTTGCGGCGCAACTAGACCCTTCTGAGTTGGGATATTGGGAGCAATTGTTATCTGTTAAAGCTCAATTGGCCGATTTCGAAGGCTTGGCTGAATCTTCAGATGAAGCCTTGGAATACTTTTTTGAACATCCCTTGCTCTTTTATTTTAATGGATTGGCACATTTTCAGCTAAAAAACTATCACAAAGCCATTAAATCTCTCGAGAATGGAAAGGATTTGTCTTTAAATGAACCTGAACTCATGGGACAGTTTTTGGTTATGCTTGCCGATAGCTATCATAAAACCGCTGACTATGATAAGTCATATCATCATTATGATGAAGCAATAGCCTTGGATCCGGATAACGCCTATGCCTTAAACAACTACAGTTACTATTTGTCTTCGCAAAATAACAACCTGGAAAAGGCACTCCGCATGTCAGCTAAATCACTGGAGTTGGAGCCCGACAATGTGTCCTTTCAGGATACCTATGGATGGATACAATACAAACTGGGCGACTATCAGCAGGCTCAGAAATGGATCAAAAAAGCCTTGGATAATACGGAAGAACCCAATGCAGTTTTGCTCGAACATTTCGGCGATGTACTATATAAACTAGGGCAAAAAGAAGAAGCTCTTGAATACTGGGAGAAGGCACTGGAAGCAAAGGATGAGGAGATGGACGATGAAGTAAGTGTGTTTTTGGAGAAGAAAATCTCAGAAGGCAGGCTGTTTGAGTAAAAAAATTTAAATCTGTAACGAATGGTTCATACCAGTCAAATTATTATGATTAAAACAGCATCCGTAAAAATATTTATTGTTATCGCCATTTTCATAACTGGTGTTTATGGTTGTCGGACTCCCCGATCAGTAGTACCTGAGGTTAAACCTCTCAGCAGTGCTGATCTTACCCTGGCAGAAGTACATGCCAATAAAGCCGATTTTGAATGGATGAGCACCCGCTTTTCGGGAACAGTAAAATGGGAAGACAGAACACATGCTATAGCAGGCAGTATGAAGGTAAGAAAAGATTCTGCGATTTATATTTCCCTCGCTCCTTTTCTGGGAATAGAAGTGGCTCGTGCCATCATAACACGTGATAGCGTGAAATTAATCAACAGGCTGGAATCGACCTACTATATAGGTAATCACAACTTTCTCAGCAAGATGTTTAATGCTGAAATGGATTTTTTCATGCTACAGGCTTTGTTGCTGGGGGATGATTTTCCTCATTTTAGAAACGATCAGTTTTTAATGCAGGCTAATTCTCCTCTGATAAAATTGCATGCGCAAAAACGGACCCGTAAGATTGGAGATGAAAATGCAATCGAGCAGATTCTATCCATTGATCCTGAAAGTATGCAAATCAGGACAAATATTATTGAGCAAACCACGACAGGCCGGGCACTGCGGGCGGATTATAAGAAATACGACATGATCCAGGGGCAGTCGTTACCCACCGATTTGCAACTGATGTTTGCAGATAAAGGCAATGTCAACTCATCTAACCTGGAATTGTTTTTTACCCGCACAACCCTTAATGTTCCCCAAAGCATGCAGTTTTCAGTGCCGGATAAATACACACCCATTCGTCTGAACGACTAAATTTTCAAAGAGTATGTGTGAAACTTCTCACAGAAATCAATCTATCGCGACATGCAACCTTTTCTCAAGGGTTATTTTGGGGTTTTTGATTTTATTTACTCAGCATATTGGATTTTCACAGGATCGCCAGGACCTGGAAAGGAATAAAAAACGCATAGAGCAGGAGATTCTACTTATCAATCAAATGCTTGAAGAAACTAAAAGTACCACAGAGATTAATCTGAGTCAACTGGTCATTCTAACCAATCGTATTGAATCACGCCAAAGTCTTCTGGAGAACATCAACAACGAAATAGGCCTTATTAATGGTCGGATCGCAAGCATATCGAACGAAAAAACACAGCTTGAAAACGAACTGAAAGAACTTAAGGAATCCTATGCCCGGATGATCTATTATGCACACAAAAACCGCAACTCCTACCAAAGGATGATGTTTGTATTTGCCAGTCGTGATTTTAACCAGGCCTACCTGCGTATGCGTTACCTGCAGCAACTTACCCGCCACCGGCAGGTACAGGCTGAAAAGATTGCAGAAACTTCGATTAAGTTGGAAGAAAACCTCATCGAATTACAGGACCGCAAAAAACAACAGCAAGAATTACTATCTCAGCAACAACAGGAAATACAAAAGCTAACCAAGGAAAGAGAGTCTCAGGCACAAAATGTGGACAAACTAAAGCAAAAGGAAAAAGAGTTGCTTCAGCAATTACAAGAACAGGAGAAGGCAGCCCGGGAACTGGAAAAAGCCATTGAACAGGTAATTGCAGAGGAGCGCCGCAAAGCAGAAGAAGCCGCCAGAGAGCAGGGACGTACTGCCACCGATGCCTTCAGCCTAACGCCGGCAGAACAACTAATATCCGATAATTTCGCTGAAAACAAAGGCAATCTACCCTGGCCTTTGGAGCGGGGAATTATAACAGGGCTGTTTGGCCAACAACCCCACCCTGTGTTGCCTGGTATTAAAATCGTAAACAACGGCATTGATATATCTACCACACAGGGAAGCAGGGCCAGAGCGATATTTGAAGGAACTGTTGCCAGGGTTTTCAGCATTGGCGGAGGATATGCTGTCATTATCAGACACGGTGATTATCTTACAGTTTATGCTCATCTAGCTGAGGTATTTGTTGCTAACGGAGAGAAGGTGAAGGTAAAAGATGAGCTGGGAACAATTGCAACTAACCCCGGTGAAGACAAAACATACGTCCACCTGGAAGTTTGGCTTGGAAACACCAAGCTCAACCCTTCCGATTGGATTTCAAGGCACCGTTAATTTTTCGAATCTTTAAGCCATATTCTAATTAATTTTTCTAATTTTGCTTACACTACTTAAAAAATAAGAATCATGTATACTACAGCTCCTATATTAGCCATGATTGGCGCAACCGAAATCATCATTATTGCCATTATTATCTTACTTCTTTTTGGAGGCAGAAAAATTCCTGAACTCATGAAAGGCCTCGGTAAAGGCATGAAGGAATTTAAAGACGCTCAAAAAGACGATGAAAATACGGAAGTAAGAAGACAAGAATAAACCATCCCTTTTCCATTTGCGTATAACACCTGTTTCTTGCCAAAACAACAGGTGAAAAAAACCCGCATATTCCCTATTGTTTTATTGATCAGAAATTAAAACATTTGCACCAGGAATTGTCAATCAATCTCATTGATGAAAACCTGGAGTTGCGTTTTTGCGTAAAAGATTTCATTAAACCCGTGTCCCCATCATTCCATAATATCTCTACATTATGTATAAAAGAATAATCCTTGTCGCCGCCATATTATCTGTCGTAAATTTAACCTGCCTGCACGCAACCGAAGATGTTAAAGCAGACAGCACCAACACGCAAACGGAAGAGGTTTTCCAGATTGCTCCTGATGATCCCATTGTAGCTATGCTAGACAGTCTGGCTCTGTTGAGTGTATTCACCAACATAGAAAAGCGCGATCAGCTACCCGAAAACGTAAACAATTTTCCTGTGGGTTTTATACCTGAATATAACGATTCGGTTTACAACGCCAGATTTATGGAACTAAATGCCAATTCAACAATAGACTTTATTTATAATTCTTCTGTTAAAAGTTTCATTGGGCTATATGCCAATCGCAGGCGCGAACTTTCAGAAAAGGTATTGGGTCTGGGTCAGCTTTATTTTCCTTTCTTTGAAGAACAGCTGGACAAATACAACTTACCTCTGGAACTGAAATATCTTGCCGTAATTGAATCTGCACTTAACCCGATTGCCCGCTCTCGGGCAGGAGCGACCGGACTGTGGCAATTTATGTATGGTACAGGTAAAATGTATGGCCTACAGGTAAATTCTGTTGTAGACGACAGAAGCGACATTTACAAATCAACCATCGCGGCATGCGAGCACTTTGTTGATCTTTATAATATATACCACGACTGGAACCTGGTATTGTGTGCCTACAATGCAGGTCCGGGCAATGTTAACAGAGCCATCAGACGTGCCGGCGGAGTAAGGGATTTCTGGGCTATACGCAATTACCTACCCAGAGAAACGCGCAATTATGTGCCTGCCTTTATGGCGGTAACCTATGTGATGGAGAATGCTCATAATCACAATCTTTTCCCCAATCCACCCGTCTTTTCTCATTTTGATGTAGATACCATTCAGGTAAGCCAGGAGATTAGCCTAAAAACTGTGAGTAAGTTTCTGGATATCCCATTGGATCATCTGAGATATCTGAACCCAACTTTCAAACAAAGCATTATCCCCTATAATGAAAAAAACCCTTATGTGCTGAGATTGCCCCGTGATTTTGCCGGAGTATTCCTGGCCAATGCCGATACCATATACAATCATCGTACACCCGAGCAATTAAGGCAGGAGCTTTTAGCTGCACAAATGCAACAAACAACCACGCATGTGGTGCGACGGGGAGAGGTGCTGGGCTCAATAGCCAGACGCTATGGCACCAGCGTAAGAAATATTCAGAATCTTAATAATATGAGAGGTACCCTCATCAGACCGGGACAACGACTCATTGTAAATGCCCCCGCCAGACCTGCCACCCAATTGGCCTCAAATACCAACACCCATGTAGTTAAAAGAGGCGAAACCCTTGGAGTAATTGCTAGTCGATATAGAATTAATGTAAACGATATCAGGCAGTGGAATAATATCTCTGGTACAACTATCTATCCTGGTCAAAACCTTGTAGTAAGAAGACCTTCCAATGCCACTCAAAATGAAATTGTGAAAACACAATCAACCGACGAGCAGGAAGGCTTTATATATTATACGGTGCAGGACGGAGATACACTATATGACATAGCCAGTCGATACGAACATATCAGTGTAGATGATCTGAAAGAATTAAATGATTTTACAGCAGATGCCAACCTGAGCCCGGGACAAAAAATCAAGATTAGTGTTAACGACCAACAACCCGAATAAATAAAAACTTCACGGAGAAGTGCCAGACTTTTCCTGCTATTCCTATAAAAAAATTATACTTTTGACAAACAAAGAACAATATTATGTATTGTTTCTTTGTTTGTTTTTATATACAATCCTTAAAAAATAAAGCTATGCAAAGATTAATCGTTATTCTTATGGCGCTTTGGGCTGTTTCATGTGGTTCAGAATCAGGCCCCAGAAAACCTGCCGCTAGCGGAAAGGCTGGTGAAATGGTGGTTGTAATGAACAAAGCTCGTTGGGAAGGTAAAGCGGGTGAAATTGTAAAAGATGTTTTCGCATCTTATGTGCCTATGCTGCCTCAGGCTGAACCTCATTTCGACCTGTATCAAATACCACACTCCGCCTTTGCGGAGCTTTTTGAAACCCATAGAAACATTTTTCTGGTGGATTTTGACCCCTCGCTTGAAAAAGGTAGGATTGTACTCAAAAGAGACCAATGGTCGTATCCACAAATGGTTATAAATATTTCGGTACCCGACGAGGATGCATTGAAAAGAATTATGGAAAAAAATGGGGAAACCTTTATCGATTATTATTTAAAAACCGAAAGGGAGAGACTTATTAATGCCTTTAGCAAAATGATTAATGTGCAAGCACGAAATATAGTAAGAGAAAATCTTGGCCTCACTATCAGTGTACCGGAAGGCTACTTCGTTGCTAAGCAAGAATCGGATTTCGTATGGCTAAGACAAACGGGCACTCGTGATGAGCTCGATCTGGGGGTATTAATCACCGTGTTACCCTATACCCATCCCGATAAAGATTTCGATCATCAAACCATTTGGTCACGAAGAGACTCCCTTACTCAAGCTCATATACCCGGCACTTTCCCCGATACCTATATGACCACTTATCCTGACATTCCGCCTATGTTTCGGGAAATTAATTTTAACGATATGTATGGAGTTGAGGCCCGCGGTTTATGGCGTATAAAGTCAGATTATATGGGCGGCCCTTTTATCAACATCACCTTTGTAGATGAAATAAACAGCAGGCTTATAAACCTGGATGGATTTGTATATGCCCCAAAGTTTGACAAAAGAGATTACCTTCGTCAGGTAGAAGCACTCCTATACAGTGTAAAGGTATGGCACGAGGATGAGGAAGAACAAGAAAATGAAACAGAACAACATCAACAACCTGCATAAAAAGAAACGTATTCCATAAAAAAAAAAGCCTTGATGAATCAAGGCTTTTTTTTATGCCTCTACGTTCATTATGGCAGCTTTAGGGAAATAACCATAGATTTAGATTCTGCAAATAAACGTTAAGGCCTGGTGATGCACCAGAGCTCCTGTATGAGTTTACCATCAGTTTTCTGTCAGCATCGATGCTAATAAGCAACATGCTTGGTAAAGGACAGATAATTCACTTTTTGCCCATATTTTTCTAACCAAGAATAGTCTCTTTTCACTATTTGTGAAGTAATTATTTAAACAATCGTTGATAAAATTGTGTTTAAAGAATCTTAACGATGTTTTATAATTTGTACCTTTAAATTAGATTATTTAACCCTCTGCCGATCCTTTTCATCGCTTTATAATAGCCACTTTGAAAGGAGAAACTATTAGAGGCTGAATTTAACGGAGATGGCAATGACAAATTATGTTAATTTTATTTACTAAAGAGTATATCAACGATGAATATTACTGCAATGAAAAACCTTGAAATAGCCGAATACATTGTTGGAATAGGTGCTTCGGCGGGAGGGCTTGAAGCACTGCAGGAGTTTTTTAAGGCCATGCCCGAAAAAACGGGCCTTGCGTTTGTTGTAATTCAGCATCTTTCGCCCGATTACAAAAGCCTAATGGATGAACTGTTGGCCCGTTATACCCGACTGCGTATTGTAAAAGTTGAAGATGGCATGCCCGTTGAGGCTGACACCATTTATCTGATTCCACCCCGCAAAAACATGTCGATTTTTCACGGTAAGCTGGTATTGGAAGATCAGGGGATACGTAGCAGAATCATCTTACCCATCGACATATTCTTTCGCTCTCTGGCCGTTGATAAAGAAAAGAAAGCTATTGGTGTAGTCCTTTCAGGCACAGGCAGCGATGGTACTCTGGGCACACGGGCCATTAAGGAAGCAGGAGGTATGATTATGGTGCAGGATGAAAAAACGGCCCGTTTTGATGGCATGCCACGAAGCAGTATATCGACCGGTCTGGTTGATTTTATTTTGCCTCCGGCAGATATGGCCGAGGCACTGATTAACTATATCAGGCATCCGTTTTTGAAAAAGCCTGCCTATGCTGACGATGTCCTTGCGGGGGAAGACGATAATCTTTCGCGCATCATGCTTATTCTGCGCGACTATTGTGGCATTGATTTTTCTTATTACAAAGAAAACACTATTATCCGTAGATTGGAACGACGTCTCAACATCAACCGTTTTGATAAGTTAGAAGATTATATCCGCCTGCTAGCCAATTCGGAGAAAGAAAAGGATATCCTTTATCGTGAATTGCTTATAGGGGTAACCCGTTTTTTCAGGGATGAAGAAGCCTTTGGTATGTTGCGCACCGGTGTGATCCCCGACCTGCTCGGGCAAGGGCAAAAAGAGCTTCGCATATGGTCGGTAGCTTGTTCAACAGGCGAAGAGGTATATTCGCTGGCCATGTTGGTAAAGGAATACATGGAAGAGCATAAGATAAACCTGGAGGTAAAGATTTTTGCTACCGACATAGATAAAAAATCCGTTGCCTTGGCCGGACAAGGCTATTATCCTGAAAGTATCCTGAGTGATGTCGATCCTCACCTGGTGGCCAAGTATTTTGTTAGGCGCGAAAATGGCTATCAGGTAGGCGAAGGCCTTCGTAAAATGGTAATATTTGCAACCCATAACGTGTTGAAGGATCCTCCCTTCTCAAAGCTCGATTTAATTGTTTGCCGCAATCTTTTCATTTACTTCAAACCCGACAGTCAGGCTTATGTACTGAATATCTTTCGTTTAGGGCTGAAATCGGGGGGATATCTGTTTATGGGCAGCAGCGAAACTCTTGGGGTATATTCCGAGGCTTTCGATGTAGTGAGCAGCAAGTATAAAATATACAAAAGAAAGGCAGTGCTTAGCCCGGGTGTACTGAATCTGTTTCCTACCGGGATGGGATTTTTGCGCACGCAGAATCGTTCTGATAAGCATGGACTGGAGAGCAAATCGTCAAAGAATGATCAGATGGCCAGTAACATACTACAGATGATTCTACCGCCTTCGGTAATTATTGATGAGAACTTTTACATCCTACAGATCATCAATGATATTAATCCCTTTATTGAGCTTCGCTCCGGCAAGTTTAACCAAAGTCTTAACAATCTGATATCAAATGATCTCAGTGCTATTATTTCCAATCTTATCCGACGGCTCAAATCGGAAAAGGATACCGTAAGATTTGACAATGTAAAACTATCCAAAGCCGGGCGCATGAGTAGAATTAATATCGAAGGCCGATTGGTAAAGAATGATAATAACAATGCCTTTCTGATTTCTTTTCATGAAATAAAAAAGGCCAACAGCCAGGAAGAATCACCACCAGAAATCATTAATGCAGAAGACCAGTTCAGAGATCAGCTTTCCGAACTTCAATACGAATTGCAGTATACCAAAGAGAATTTACAGGCCACGGTGGAAGAGTTGGAGACCTCCAATGAGGAATTGCAGGCCTCCAACGAAGAGCTCATGGCCAGCAATGAAGAGTTGCAAAGTACCAATGAAGAGCTACAATCGGTCAACGAAGAATTGCACACGGTAAACTATGAGCATCAAAACAAAATTGAGGAGCTCACCCTGCTCAACAATGATGTCAACAACCTGCTCAACAATACCGGAGTAGCGGCACTGTATCTGGATAGTAAGCTGCGTATACGAAAATACACTCCTAGCTTTGCCAAAATATGCAAGATAATGGATTTTGATGTAGGCCGCCCCTTGAGAGACCTTGCCACAGCATACATTTACCCCACATTCATGGATGACATCGAGCAGGTGCAGGAAAGGCTCCGAAAAACAGAAAAGGAGGTTGCTCACAATGACCGCATCCACTATCTGCTTCGTATAGCACCTTACCGAAACGATTACAATGCCGTGGATGGAATCCTGATAACCATGGTAAATATCTGTACTCTACAAAAAGAGAGAGATAAATTTATGGTGTCTAACCAGCGATTACAGCTGGCCATGCAAATGGGCAATATGGCCTGGTGGGAGTGGGATGTATCCACAGGAAATGTAATCATACATGAGAAAAAGGCAATCATGCTGGGCTATCCGCCAGACAAATTCCCTAAAGATATTACAGAAATACGTAAACTTATTCATCCTGATGATTATGATTCCTCTTTACAGCATATGCAGGATCATCTCGAAGGCAAAGCCCTGGAATACAATGTGGTTTACCGATTGAAGACGGCAGCGGGAGATTACCGATGGTTTTACGACCGGGGAGGAATAACAGAAAAAACCAAAGACGGAAATCCACTGAAGTTT
>JBEPXC010000036.1:0-1313 GCA_041642035.1 Sphingobacteriia bacterium | reverse complement strand
ATATACACGCGATAAAAACCATAGAATAAACCCGAAGACAGGAAAACTCCTGGCACGCATTGAATATGGCACCTTTTATGAGAAGCGGACAGCAACAGCAGCTTTTTGCTCCCTATTAATTATGATTCATTGATGTATTAAGCCCGTAATTAGTTAAAAACCATTATGGCCAACGCAAAAAAAGATATCATCAAAAATCAGATCCATCAAATCCTTTTAAATAAGGAGAAGATGCTGTCGGAGGTTTATACCAAGTCTTTAGAGCAACTGGTAGAGGATTTGAAAATTTACCAGTATGAGCTTGAATTCCAAAACGATGAGCTCTTACGCATTCAACAGGAGCTGGAAAGATCTCAACAAGAATACCAGGATCTGTTTCACGAGGCCCCCCTTGGATATCTCATCATTAACGATCAGCACCACATTGTACAGTCAAACAGCAATGCAAATCAATATTTTGGGTTTAATATTGTGGGAGAAAAACAGGTTGATTTCAGAAAGTTCATCAAGCCTGAATACCAGGATGCCTATCATGTATTTTACCAGAGGCTGCAAAAGGGCCACAAAAGTGATGAAATTGAGCTTGAGCTCATCACGCATCAGCAACAAGCTTTACATGTATGCCTTACAGCCCGCATGAAAATCAAGGAGCAGCGTCACCTTTGTTATCTGGCTATAAATGATATAAGTCGTCGTAAGATAGCTGAACAACAGGTTCGCCTTAAGCGACAGGAAATGATGGCCATTACAGATAGTATGACAGAAATGATCGTGGTGAGTGATCCACAGGGGCTCATACAATATGTTTCTCCTTCCTGTAGAATGCTAGGTTTTACCCCGACGTATTTTGAGGGCAAGAACCTCTTCGCCCTAATACATGCCGAGGATGCCTCCCGGGTAAAAAATTCTTTTTATAATGCTATACAGGAGGACATTTCTAATATCATACGCTTTAGAACCCTGACAAGCAAAGGAGATTATATATGGGTTGAAACATCTGGAAATTATATTCGCAATGAACACCATGAAATAGAAAAGATCGTCTTTGTGGTGCGTGATATATCGTTGGTTCTTGAAAAGGAAATGCTTGAGAAGGAAATAGAGATAAAGAAAAACACCCTCCATTTCAAGCAGAAATTTCTTGCCAGCCTAAGCCATGAGATCCGAACACCCCTCACAGGAGTTATCGGTATGGTGGAATTGATGGAAAAAACCCCTCTCGACAGCCGCCAGACAGATTTTGTAAATACCATAAAAAACTCCTCTGAAAGTCTCAGGGAGATTATCGATCAGGTGCTTGACTATTCCAAAAT
>JBEPXC010000035.1:0-21697 GCA_041642035.1 Sphingobacteriia bacterium | reverse complement strand
AGTATGGTTCCCTTAAAAATTGAGGTTGTTCCAAGACTTACTGAAGTACCTACCTGCCAAAAAATATTTGATGCCAATGCTCCACCGCTTAAAATAACTTTACGGCCGGAAGTTGTGTTAAGAGAAGAAGCTATCTGAATTATGAATACTGCATTGGCATCACCTTTTGCATCAAATGTAAGATCGCCGGAAGAGATTTCAAGGGATCCGCTTGATTTATAAAGCCCTGGAGTGAGGGTTAGTCCACCAATATTTCCAGAAAGAAGTACCATACCAGTTGATATACGTCCTGCTGCCTCGTTATAAGCTGTAGTCAAATCATTTTTGGCTGCAGTAAGCCCTACAGCATCAGCCACAGAGCCTTCGGGACCAGAAGCATCTACGGTGAAGGTGGTTCCAGTAATTTCTGTATTGCCAAATCCACTGATCAGACTTCCGGAAGCAGGACTTAATCCAATATTTCCCGTGAGTGCCGAGGTGGGGACATTAGATATTAGCGAGCCGGCTAAAATAACAAAGTCAGATGTTGACCCAAGATTAATTGTGGGCTGTACCTCGGTCTGAAGAGTTATCACATTAGTATTTTCTACATTTGGATCTTCTTCTTTTGTACAACCTGATGTGATTCCAACTAATACTATGGCGATGAGTACCAATACATTTTTTATTTTCATAGTTTCGAGTGTTAAAGTGTGAATGAATTTTCACGTTGCAAAGACACTACAATTAACCCAGGGAAACGTTGCAAAATAATATGAATTAGTTACATGTATCACAGGTTGCCCTGGTATTTTCTTTTCGATGTTTCAGGCTACATAATGAATAGGGTTGATGAGCATAGCATCTGGATGCTTGGTTGTGAAATCAAGTCCAGATTAATTTCAGACCCATCATCATATTAATAAAGGTTACCGTTAGGCACGACGCCAATTAAATTCAGCTTTCCTTAATCTGTCCATAATGGCCTTTCCAATTCCTATTTCACTAACGGGCTCTGCAATGATAATTTCAATTTCATCGTCATCTTCAAAAGAATGCATCGCTTCAAACATATTAACGGCATAATCTTTCATGTCGTTGTTTTCTGATACCCTTATTACTTTACGATAACCGTTTTCTAATTCACCTGAAAAGGAGATAAGTCCTGCTTTTGATTTGTCAATATTTAAGGGTTTGCTTTCTGCAATTAACATCCTTTTCCTTGGGCTATAATGTGATTCCATCATCCCGGGGGCTGATAATTTTTCAAGGTGGGTAGTGTTGTCATGAGCAATGATGGTTTCAATCTCTTCCTGTGTAATGATTCCACTACGAAGAATCTGAAAACCATGTTGCGTGAATTTTATTATGGTGGATTCAATGCCTACGGTTGTTTTGCCGCCATCAAGAATATAATCAACGTCAGGGAGTTGTTTTCTTACATGTTCAGCTGTTGTTGGACTTATACGCCCAAATTTATTGGCACTGGGTGCCGCTATGGGGCAATTAGATTTCCGTATTAATTCTAATGCAATTTCATTCCCGGGCATTCTGATGCCTACCGTTGGCAAACCCGATGTTACTATATCGGGAACAATATGGCTTTTGGGTAATACCATTGTTAAGGGACCCGGCCAGAATTTTTCAGCTAATTTATAGACCCTTTTATCCGTGCTTAAAATAAGCTTTTCTAAATCTTTTACCTCTGCAATATGAATTATCAAAGGGTCGAACGAAGGACGTTCTTTTACCTCAAAAATCTTTGCTACTGCCATGGGATTAAGAGCGTTTGCTCCTAAGCCATAAACGGTTTCTGTCGGAAAGGCAACCAATTTCCCCTCCTGAATGTATCGGGAAGCGATTTCTATATTGTCTGATATATTCATTTTTATTCGTAAAAATAATGTAATCCATAAGTACAGTGGGGATATTTGTCTCTCTCTTTAAGTCAGGCCAGAATTCTTCAGGGATGTTTCTATTGCTTGGGTTGGTTGACAGCATGCTCTGGCTTAATCTATGGGGTTATCTGTGCCACTTAATCATATCCCTTTAACTTCCTGTTCTGCAAGTTGCTCCAGATAATTCTTAACAAAGTTAATCAGCTCCGGGAAGTAGTCGGTAAAGTCTTTTTCAAATCCCTGGTAGTGGATTCTGAGATCATCAACGGCATTTTCCATGCCTGAATTATAGGGGGTGCGCCGTGCCAGCCCTTCCATGTGCCGGGTGAAACTATTGAGGTCAGCATAGTTTACCAACCAATTCGAGCCTATCATTATGGGCAACATAAATTTTGCCCTTTTGGGGAGCATCATATAATTTTTAAGCAATACATTATAGGCACTCTGCACAAAGGTATCGATAGGTTCTTTGCTGTATTGTTCCCAATTGCGCGCCAGAAAATGATCGTAAAACATATCAACCACCACCCCCGAATAATGACGGTACTTATCCCGGATACGATCTTTACTTCGTGAAACAAACCGGTGTGAATCCGTATATTCATCTATCTTCCGGTGAAGTTTAATTCCCTTAATTACCTCCGGTGAATACTTCTCAATTTGCCGACCCTTAACCATGTCAGCAATAAAATTGCCCAACATCAGGTTTTCGTCTTTACCGGAAAGATAGATGTGGGCTAAAAAATTCATAGTGATATGTGGGTTTTATACAATAAGTGACAAAGCTAATAATCAATAAGTCAAGGCCTTTGTTCTTCATAGTTGAATATTTCCCCAGCCGGGTTGATCATTAAATTATTTATTGCAATATACGGAAAAAATATAAAAGCATAAAAAAATTAAGCGCTTCCTGTTTTATTAATCTTGTTTGGTTTTAACTATCTCATTATAGGGACAAAATATAAATAGTCGATACTAAAAAAACAGACAAAGGTGTCAGATCTTTTCCTCTACAGTTAAGTCCTTTCTGCTGTTTTCTTTAATCGATCAATCATTGCCTTTTTAACGATTTATCTCTCAGTAACGTTATTCATACCCGGAATATTATCAATTTTCATAAATCATTTAAGTGAAAGCGCATACGAGTTGATCTATAATTTATTTCTAAACAAAAGCGGCTCCTTTTTATTCATCTTTATGAAAGCGCAAGGGTTGTTTGAGGAAATTACCATCATATGTTATATTGATGGAAAAACTCGACCCTATGGACTGATCTGCATGAACTCAAAACATACTTTACCAATAGTTGTTTAATTAATCCTGACTAATGTAGCTGAATAAAAATGATTCGGTTAATTTTCATGGTGTTATGGGTTAGAATGCGTAACTTTAAGAATAATGATGGTTTGAAGGCTTAATTGACCCTAAAGCCAATTGCCTGCTGATCCGAAAGCCGTATTCGCTCAAATCCCTTTAAAGGATTCTGTGGTAAGCTGAATTTTTATCAGAAGTATTTTTAAAGGTGTGTTTTTTTAAAAAATCTATAAATCATTCATCAAAATCATTCCAAAAATTAGCAAATTAACCACTTTTTACCTGCCTCACAAATACAAACTAGCCCATGGGATTGTTGTTACATATAATGTGGGATAGATATTACGTTACAGGAAAATGACAACTTATCAGATAAAAGGAGGATAATACCTTTACTATTAACTCTATAAAATAAAAGATGATATGAAAAATACAATCAACCCTTGTCTCTGGTTCGATGAAAATGCAAAGGAAGCAGCCGATTTCTATTGTGCTAATCTGCAAGATGCTCACATTCTTAACGAAAATTCCCTGGTGGTTAATTTTGAAGCTGCAGGTTATAAATTCACCTGCCTTAATGGGGGCCCACAATTCAAGGGTAATCCTTCCATTTCGTTTTACTATGTTTGTGAATCTAAGGAGGAGTTTTTAACCCTTTGGAATGAACTGAAAAAAGAGGGTAAAGTGTTGATGCCCATAGCAGCCTATGAATTTAGTGATATGTATGGTTGGGTAGAGGACAGGTTTAATATTTCGTGGCAACTGATGCTGGGTAAAGTACATGAAGTAGGACAAAAAATTACCCCATGTTTCAACTTTGTTGATGAACAGTATGGTAAAGCAGAAGATGCCATTGAATTTTATTGCTCGGTATTTAAAGGTTCGGAGGTTGATGGTATATTGCGCTACGGCAGCAATGAACCACCCAATACAGAAGGCTACATCAGGCATGCCCAGTTTTGTTTGTTGGGCCAAAAATTTATGGTCATGGAGAATAACAAAGCCCACGACTTTAACTTCAATGAAGCTGTATCTTTAATTATAAACTGCACAACCCAGGAACAAATTGACTATTATTGGAATAAACTTACCCAGGGCGGTAATGAAAGTGTTTGTGGTTGGCTCAGAGATAAGTTTGGTGTATCATGGCAGGTAATCCCCGTTGTGCTGGAAGAGCTCATGAGTACTGATGCTGAGCAAGCCGACCGGGTTGTGAAGACCTTCCTGCAAATGAGAAAAATTGATATTGAAAAACTATTGCAGGCTTAATGTACTCCTGTCTCCTTAAAATACATCCTTAATGAGACGGTCTTTTTTTTTATTTTTAGTCTCTCCACTTCGCGTCGTCTTCCAGCTTCCAGCTTCCAGCCTCGAGTTCTTATTCCAGAGGTTTCCATGTCATCCTGAGGGCCTGTCACCGATGTTTTCGGGAATGGAAAGTCTTCCCTTCCGTCTTCCAGCTCCCATCAAAGTTCTCTGATGGAAATATTTCTGAACTGCACTAATGAGGGAGCACTGATCCATTTTCCCTCACGCTTACTCCCATGGTGTTGAAGAGCAATCTTTCCCTTTTCGGGTATTCCGGGCAGCTGTGCATTTTCAATTACTGTTATACCGTTGAGCACTACTGTAAGTTGCTCGCCCTGAAGGGTAATTTCAAAGCTATTCCATTCTCCAATATGATGGTCTGCCATGAGGGTAGGGGTTACCCCTGCTCTAACCTGAGACGGCATAGAGGCATCCATACGGTAACCATATACTTCGCCTGAGCCGGTGGGCCATGCCCATATGTTTACCTGTGCCTTTGAGCTCCCTCTTAGGTAGATGCCTGAATCAGCATCAGGAACGGTAATCTTAATTTCTTCGCCCCGGGCATTCCTTTTGTGCAGGCCATCGGGCATTATGATAGGGACATTGGGGTTCATGAAGGGCGTGTCTTTTAAGCGCCATTCTATACGCAGGACAAAATCACCGAATTCTTGTTCGCTCCATAAGTCCTTGCTTCCCGGTGCTTCACTCATGGCATCACAGTCCATTACACCATCCAACACCTTCCAGTGGCCATTATCTCCTTCGGGTAGTATCCATCCGCTGAGATCGATGCCATTAAACAAACTTTTCCATTGTTCGCCGGGTTTGTTTGCGCCAAAAGAAAAGCTTAGAAAAGACATAGTAATCAACATTGCTGCCGTAACCGTTTTTAGTAATCTTGTGCATGTATTTTTCATAATGAATAGATTTAACTTAATTGATCCGGAAGAATTCCTTGCCAGGCATTCTGTTTGACAAGAACTGGTTTGTAAAGACTGGCTTGGGTGATAGAACCATTCTTCTATACCCTCAAAGTTAAGGGATTATTTTTTGCTTCCTTTGGTATGACAGATAAAACTTGCCTTGGGCTGCAACACTTCTGCTATTTTTGTGTTTGACTCAGATAAAAGAACCATCATCTTATAACGCAAAGCACAATACCCAATATGAAGCACTTTTGGAACAAACGGTATGCTCAGCAAGAGTATGTATATGGAAAGGAACCCAATGAATTTTTTCGCCATCATCTCGGGCAGCTGCCTGTTGGCAAGCTCCTGTTGCCTGCCGAGGGTGAAGGCAGAAATGCTGTGTTTGCTGCCAGCCTGGGTTGGGAGGTATATGCCTTTGATTATTCAGAAGAAGGACGCAGAAAAGCGTTGGAACTGGCTGCTGAGAAAAAGGTTGTTATAGATTACTCACTGGCACACTATCATGATGCTCTCTATGAGGAGAATACCTTCGATGCAGTAGCCCTGATCTATGCCCATTCACCCCAATGGCAAACAGATTATCAAAGGATGATCAGTTTTCTAAAACCCGGAGGCAGGCTTCTTATTGAAATATTCAACAAAAAACAGTTGGCAAACACCTCTGGAGGACCCAAAGATGCTCTGATGTTACCTGATGCTTCTGAAATAAAAAATGCACTATTAGATATGTCCGAAATAAATGCATGGGAAGAAACCATTCATCTGGACGAAAGCCCTCACCATAAGGGCAAAGCAGAGGTCTCAAGATGTATTGCAGTAAAATAACTCAAATGCAATTAAATTCTTAATTTTGCAGCGCGTTAAACAACAATTTATACAAGCTCAAAATTTATTCTCATGGTTCTTCTTTTCGGAGGCAACTCCCATCTGATCATTGCAGTGGAAACCCAAAGCCAGCTGTCATCAACCGATATTTCCAAACTTGAATGGCTTTTCAGCGGCGCCAAAATATTGGATGCTACTCAGTCTGATGGTTATTTCATCGGGCCACGCCGCGAAATGATTACCCCCTGGAGCACCAATGCCGTTGAGATAACCCAGAATATGGCCATTGAAGGCATTGTTCGAATCGAAGAGTTTTTCGCTGTTGAAGGCCCCCAGGCACAATTCGATCCCATGCTTCAGGCGATGTATCACATCCTGGATCAAAATATTTTTACCATAGATAAAAAACCCGACCCTATCGTTTACATCGAAGATGTAGCCCTGTACAACAAAAAAGAAGGCCTGGCTTTAAGTGAAGAAGAAGTAAACTACCTGGATGCCCTGAGCAAGAAACTGGGGCGCAAACTCACCGACAGCGAAGTATTTGGATTCTCACAGGTCAACTCTGAGCACTGTAGACACAAAATATTCAACGGGACTTTTATTATTGACGGAGAGGAAAAGCCAAGTACACTCTTTCAATTGATCAAGAAAACATCAAAGGAAAACCCCAACTTTTTGGTCTCTGCCTATAAGGACAATGTAGCTTTTGTTAGTGGCCCCTATGCAGTGCAGTTTGCTCCATTAAGCCAGGACAAGCCCGATTTTTTTATTGAAAAAGATATCGAGACGGTCATCAGCCTTAAAGCGGAGACCCATAATTTTCCTACTACAGTAGAGCCTTTTAATGGTGCTGCTACGGGTTCGGGTGGTGAGATACGCGATCGCCTTGCCGGTGGTAAAGGGTCCTTGCCTTTGGCCGGAACAGCGGTTTACATGACCTCTTATCCCAGACCTGACACCGGTCGGCCCTGGGAAAATAATATATCCCCACGACAATGGTTATATCAAACACCCCAGCAAATTCTTATCAAAGCTTCCAATGGAGCCAGTGATTTTGGAAATAAGTTCGGACAGCCCCTTATCTGTGGCTCGGTGCTCACCTTTGAGCATAGCGAGAACAATAAAACCATGGCCTACGACAAGGTAATCATGCTCGCCGGAGGTATTGGGTTTGCTAAAAAACAGGACAGTCAGAAAGATATTCCTCAACCCGGCGACAAAGTTGTTGTGCTGGGAGGAGATAACTACCGTATTGGTATGGGAGGTGGTGCAGTATCTTCTGTTGCCACCGGTGAATTTGCCAATGCCATTGAACTCAATGCCGTTCAACGATCCAATCCTGAAATGCAAAAGCGTGCCATGAATGCCATTCGTGCCATGGTTGAGCGTGACGAGAATCCGATTGTTTCTATCCATGACCATGGTGCCGGCGGACATCTCAACTGTCTCTCCGAGCTGGTAGAAGCAACCGGCGGTACCATTCATCTCGACAAACTACCTGTTGGCGATCCAACACTCTCCGCCAGAGAAATAGCCGGAAATGAATCGCAGGAACGCATGGGATTGGTCATGAAAGAAAAAGATCTTGAAGATCTGAAACATATAGCCGAAAGAGAAAGAGCTCCCATGTATGTGGTGGGTGAAACAACCGGTGATATGCACCTGAAATTCCAGGACGACAAAGGTCATGCTCCTATTGATCTGCCCATGGCCGATATGTTTGGCAATGCCCCGCGCACCATCCTGAATGATACCTCGCTGGAAGAGAAATTTGCCCCCCTTCAATATAAGGCAGCAAGTATAATAGAATACGTTAAACAGGTGCTTCAGTTGGAAGCGGTTGCCTGCAAAGACTGGCTTACCAACAAAGTAGACCGCTCGGTAACAGGCCGTGTTGCCAAACAACAATGTGCCGGCGAAATACAACTGCCCCTCAACAATTGCGGCGTCACGGCAATCGACTACCGGGGCGTGGAAGGAATTGCTACCTCCATTGGTCATGCTCCTGTGGCTGCCCTTATTGATCCTGCGGCAGGCTCCGTGGTGGCTGTAGCCGAATCCCTTACCAATATTGTATGGGCACCCCTTACCCATGGCCTAAAAGGCATAAGCCTGAGCGCCAACTGGATGTGGCCCAGTAAAAATCCCGGCGAAGATGCCCGTTTGTATACCGCCGTTGAAGCACTCAGCGACTTCGTTTGCCAGCTGGGAATCAATGTCCCCACGGGAAAAGATTCTCTTTCCATGACCCAGAAATATCCCGATGGCGAAAAGGTCTTCTCGCCCGGAACCGTCATTGTAAGTGCAGTAGGTGAAGTGTCGGACGTAAAAAAAGTAGTAGAGCCGGTATTGGTTAGGAAAAAGGATACACAGCTGCTTTATATAGATCTCTCTTCCGATGGATTTAAAACCGGAGGAAGTAGCTTTGCTCAGTTGCTTAATGCCCTGGGTGATGAAACCCCTTCCATTAAAGATGCAGATTATTTTAAAGCTTGCTTTAATGCAATACAGGAATTGGTTGAGAAGGAGTTGATACTGGCCGGCCATGATGTTTCTGCCGGTGGGTTGGTAACCTGCCTGCTCGAAATGTGCTTTGCAAATTCAACCCACGGCATCGAGGCTGATATCTCAGCTTTTGACGAAGAGGATGCGGTGAAAATTCTTTTCAGCGAAAATCCTGCTCTGGTTATGCAGGTGGAGGATATGGCACAGGTAGAGTCTATTCTGAGAAATCATGCCGTTAAATTTATATCGCTGGGATCTCCAGCCATCGACAGAAAACTTGTTGTTTCGGGTAAAGGCGAAACATTAGATTTGGATATTGATGAATTACGTTTCCTGTGGTACAAGACCTCCTTCCTTATGGATCAGGAACAAAGTGGCCGGTTGCAGGCCACCGTGCGCTATGAAAATTATGCCAAACAACTACTCGAGTACAGATTTCAGCCCGGTTTCGAAGGAACTCTTAGTGCGCTGGGACTGAGTAACAAGGGAGCATCGACCCAAAGAACCGGCAAAGCTGCTATAATACGCGAAAAGGGTGTAAATGGAGATCGTGAAATGGCCTTCTCCCTTTATACGGCAGGTTTTGATGTAAAGGATGTTCACATGACTGATTTGATCAGCGGACGTGAAACCCTTGAGGAGATAGACTTTATAGTTTTTGTGGGTGGTTTTTCCAATTCAGATGTACTGGGTTCTGCCAAAGGCTGGGCCGGAGCTTTCCTGTATAATGAAAAAGCCCGTAACGCACTGAATAACTTTTATAAGCGCGAAAATACACTGAGCCTTGGCGTCTGCAATGGCTGCCAGTTGATGGTCGAGCTGGGGCTTGTATATCCCGATCAGATCAACAAGCCACAAATGGAACACAACGATAGTCATAAGTTTGAATCAGGTTTTGTTAATATGGAAATTCTGCCCAATGAATCGGTAATGCTTAAATCGCTGGCAGGCACCCGCCTGGGGATTTGGATTGCCCATGGTGAGGGAAAATTTAGGTTACCTCTTCCCGAAGATCAATATCACATCCCGGGAGTTTATGGCTATAACGTCTATCCGGCCAATCCAAACGGTAGCGATTATAATGCCGCGGTAATATGCTCCCCCGATGGCCGTCATCTGGCCATGATGCCTCACCTGGAAAGAGCTATCTTCCCATGGCAATGGGCACATTATCCCGCAGAAAGAAAGGCTGACCAGGTAAGTCCATGGCTCGAGGCATTTGTAAATGCCCGTAAATGGGTGGAAGAACGAAAATAATGTGAATGTGGGCATTTAAATAATACGACGCTTTAATACCCAGATGCCCGTATGACCGTACGGGCCTACATGGGGCAATTTATGCATACAAAGGCGCACGCTGTGTGCCCGCTTGCTATAAATGCCTGTTGAGCAACGCAATATGGGGGCTAATGGCTGCATTGTTATTCTCTCAAACCGTAAAAATCATCACAAATTTGGATAAGGGCGATAGGCGCACAGCGTGCGCTTTTTATAGGTTCACGGAAACCATGTAGGCCCGCATGGCTATGCAGGCCTACATAAGGTATTTAACGACATTGTATTCTTTGATTAACTGTTACATGGACATGCAAAGCCCTGTCCTTACAGGATTTGCCTTAGGGAGTGCTCCAAATCAATACTGAATCAATCCCTAGCCAAGTCCATACTTAAACCGTATTTAAACCGTATTTTTACGGTTTAAATACGGTTTAAATACGGACTTGGTATGATGGAGATACTGCAATGAATTAATGCAGCAGTTGGTCTTACAACCCCAGGTTAGGGAATACATCAGTGAAAAGGAAAAAGGAATTGTAAGTTATCAACAACTTTATTGCTCTTGTTTATTTTTAACGAAAAGATTTCTTTTTCGTGTTCTGTCAATAATCCCCTATGAATGATAAGACATCTCTTATCAAAGAAATGATATCCTTCGACTTACGGCACAGGATAAAACATAACAAATGTAAGCTGCTCAATCCCTTGTCATAGTAGTGATTAAATGGGGTATCTTTAATTAAAGTATTACATTTTAGTTTAATTTGTATGATTGATTTTTTTCTTATTGGAAGGAATGTAGATGTTTTGAGCCGATTTCAGAGCACCGTTCAGCAATTTTTTTCTGATGCCAGGCTTACCACGTATTCTTCCTTCGAAAATTTTGATGGTAAGGCTTTCGATCTTCAAAGGGTAAATATACTATTGGCCGATGGCAGAGAAGGCATTGACCAGACCAAGAAACAACTTCTCAACCTAAAGAATCATTCTTCTAATCCGAAGATATTTCTTGTGCTGTTGGTGCCTGATCAACATGATTACCAGGTGCGATTAGCATATCAGGGGCAGGGGATTGATTTTACTCTTGCCTTGTCAGAGCCCGATTTTTCTCTTGTACAATACATAAGGTCTTTGCAAAGCCGTTATGAGTGCAGAAAAGTACATGAAAAAACTTCTGCTGAAATACATACCTTCAAAAAATTATCTGACTTAATCCCAGGTACCGTTTTTCAATTCCAGCTGCATCCAAGTGGTCATTATAGCTTTCCTTTTTTCAGCCGAAAGATCAATATGGAATTGGGTGGAGTGGTGGATCAAATTAAAGATGATCCCGAAAAATTGTTTTCACTTGTGCTCTCCGATGATTTGCCAGGCTTGCTGAATGCTATCGATGTTTCTTTTCATACCCTGGCATTATTTCAGTACCAATTTAAGATCAAACATCCCCTGCGGGGTGTAATGAGGATTAATGTTGTTTCTCAGCCAGAAAAACAAGAGGACAACAGCGTCATCTGGCACGGCATAGCCACCGATGGTACAGCCCAGAAAAAAGAGGAAGATCATCGGCAACTGCTTTCCCTGATTGCTGATAATACTGATAACATCATAGTCATTACTGATCAGGAGCGTCAGATCATTTGGGTAAATAAAAGCTTCGAAAAGCTTACCAGCTATACTTTATCTGAGGTTTATAGAAAATCACCGGGTGAAATTCTTCAGGGAGACGATTTTTCAGTAGAACAAAGAAAAGAGATTCGTGAAACACTTACAAAGGGGCTGTCTTATAAAGGAGAAGCTGTTAATTATACCAAAAGTGGAAAACCCTACTGGATTTATATGGACATACAGCCTGTATTTGAAGCCGATGGTACCCTGACCAAATATATCGCCATAGAAACAAATATCACTCAAAGGAAAATCCGGGAGGAGCAATTGAGGATCAATGAAGAACGTTTCCGAATGATTGCCGAAAATATCAATGAAGGACTTATTGTTACCGGACAAGGCAATATAGTCGAATATGTTTCGCCGGCACATGAAAAATTATATGGGTATACGTATGATGATATTGTAGGAAAGAAAGGCGATAGTATTTTTGATCATATCCATCCTGAAGATCGTGATAGTTGGAAATTCATACTCGACAAAGCCCATCTCAATAAAGAGGAGCAGGTAAATCTTACCTTTAGGATAAGAACCCTCGATGGTGTCTACAGGTGGCGAAAGGATATTTCGAGATTGATTTACGATGAGGAGGGCAAACTTATTAAAAGCTATACTGTTTGCCATGACATTGATAAAGATATGTTGGCCCGCGAAGAACTCAAAGCCGAAAGGAATAAAATCAGGGCTATTCTGGAAGCTTCTCCGGCCGCCATCATCGTTGTCAATATGGATGGACAGATTGTGATGGCAAACAGGGCTTCGGTGAAACTCTTCGGGCGAAAACTCAATGACCTCCTCAGCCATAGATTTGGTGAGTTCATTGGATGTGTCAACCAGGTGAACGACGGGAGACTTTGCGGTACAATGGATATATGCCACACTTGTCGTCTGTACAAAGGGATAAAAGATGTACTGGGAGATATTGAATCATGTTATATTCGGGAGGAAAAAGTAAATCTGGTCACCCTTACCGGTATAAAGGAATTTTGGTTGAGCTTCAGTATTGAGTCTCTTATACTCGACCAAAACCGTCATGCCATTGTTGCTCTTACGGATATATCTAAACAAAAAATAGCCCAGGATTTTGAAAATCAGTTGCTCGTTGCACAAAGAACCGCTTCGATCAAGCAGAATTTTCTTGCCAACATGAGCCATGAAATGCGTACTCCTCTTAATGGTATTATAGGCATCTCCGATATCTTGAGAAAAACACCCCTCAATGACAAACAACTTGAATATCTTGATATTCTTGAAGACTCTTCCAATACCCTGCTTAACCTAATTAATTCTGTTCTTGATTTATCTAAAATAGAATCGGGTGCAATAGAAATCAATAAAAACACCATTGAAACGACTGTCTTTCATTCCAAAATTTCATCCTTATACAATGCTATTGCCGCCAATAAGAGCCTGCGATTTTTGAGTGAGATTGGGGATGATTTTCCTGCCTATTTTATAACCGACGAAAATAAGCTTAACCAGATTATCACCAATCTTTTGGGCAATGCCATTAAGTTTACGAAAAAGGGGAGTATACAGTTCAAAGCATCCATAATAAATGAAGGCAGGAAGGAGTATATTCTGCGTTTTGATGTTACGGATTCAGGAAGAGGAATTCCCCAAGATAAGCTCGAAGATATTTTTGAGCAATTTACACAGGTTGATGACGCTAAAACCCGTTATGTGGAAGGCACGGGACTTGGTCTGGCCATAGCAAAAAACCTGGTGAAAATACTGGAAGGAGATATCCATGTCGAATCCAACCCAGGGCAGGGAAGCAATTTCTGGTTTACCATAAAAGCCGCCAAAGCTGATGTAACAGATATCTCACCTGATTGCTCTGAATTCAGTGAATCATTTGATATGGTAGCTCTTGATCTGAAAGTGCTCATCGTGGAAGATTTGAAGGTAAACCGCCTGGTGGTTAATCTTATGCTTGAAAGTATGGGATGTGAAACGGATTTCGCTGAGAATGGACTTGTGGCCTTGCATAAAATTACTGCGAACAAGTATGACGTGGTTTTGATGGACGTTCAGATGCCTGTTATGGATGGACTTAATGCAGTAAAAGAATTAAAAAGCCTGAAAATACCACTTCCCGTTATCATAGGTCTGAGTGCTGAAGCTATGGAGGGCGATGCTGAGAAGTATATCAGCGCCGGGATGGATGATTATATGACCAAGCCTGTTAAATCAAATGTGCTGGCCAGAAAGCTTATTCAATGGAGCAACAGAAAGAATTCAAGCGAAACCTTAGTAGGCTAAAGAATCTTCTCCCGGATTGCTTTCTTTTAGATAATCAATCAACTTATAGAGCGTGCTCTTGAGTTCCAGTAACTGCTCAACACTCATAGGGCTGGCCAATAGGCCTGCTGCAAGCTGGTCTGGGATTTTTGCTGCCTGTATCTTCATTTCTAAACCTTTTTGCGTCAACTGCACAATGATTTTACGCTCATCATCGGCAGAACGCCGTCGTGTTATAAAGCCCTGTAGTTGCATTCGTTTGAGTAATGGTGTTATGGTATTGGTGTGCAGGATCAGTTTTTTAGCTATTTCATTTACCGGTTGTTTGTCCTGTTCCCATAAAACCAACAAGACAAGATACTGGGGGTAGGTAATCTCCAGCTTATCCAGGTAGGGCTGGTATTCCCTGGTGATTAGCCGAGAAGCAGCATACACCGGAAAACAGATTTGATTGCTGAGTTTTAACTGGTCGCAGGTCATCGATCTTTTTGAATTAATTGCCCTGGTGGCAATGCCAAAGCAAGGTTAAGCCTATTGTTTGTTTTGAAATTTTTTAAATCTGAAACGTGTAAACATTTTTTTCTCAAATTCCCAGGCAAAACGGAATTGCCCGAACAGAGCTCCTATCAAAAGAAAGAGCCCCTGGTATACCGGAAAAATGATCAAAATATAAAGGAATACTTTTATCCATAAGTCTGTTTCTGACGTTATTCCTATAAACTGGAAGATGAATTTTCTGACAATAAGCGTAGAGGTGCCGGTTACAGAGAAGGTGAGCAGTACTAAAACAAGCTGGAGGTGGCTGGTAATGTTCCACCTTTCTTTTAATTTTTGAATCATCAGGTATTTTTGGAAATGATATATAGGGATAGAAATTTCAGAGAACGGAATGAATAAACGCCTTCTACAAGAGTGATTTAACGTATTTTTCCACTTTGGCCGGTGTGGCAGTTGGTGGAAATCGCTTAACGGGTTTACCGTCCTTGTTAAGAATAAATTTGGTGAAGTTCCATTTGATTTTATTCCCGAACCAACCCGGAAGCTCTTTTCTTAAGTATTGGTAGACGGGATGTGCATTTTTTCCATTTACATCGACTTTTGAAAACATAGGAAAGCTTACACCATAGTTGACAACGCATCCTTCAGCAATGGACTGTTCGTCTCCTGGTTCCTGATTCCCAAATTGATTGCAGGGAAATCCAAGTATAACCAACCCCTGGTCTTTGTATTTGCGATACATGGCTTCCAGACCTTCCAGTTGAGGAGTAAACCCGCACTGGCTGGCAGTATTAACAATAATAATTATTTTTTCTTTATAGTCAGCCATCAAAACCTCTTTTCCCTGAAGGTTTTTAGCCGATAAATCGTAGAAAGGTTTGTTCATTTGGTTTTATTTCAATTATGTTGAGGTTGGCTTCGCCGAGCTTATATTGCGACTGCAGGGAGAAATCTTAAAAGTTTAACCGGACATCAATGGGGCAAAAGTATAAAATAATCTATATGTCGCGTGCGATACAATATCCTATTGTGAAAAATTGTGAAAAGCAAGAACGCAGAAGAAAATCATCTATGAAGAGACAATTAGTTTTTTTATGGCCACCCGGTCGGTCTTTCCGGAGGGCGTTTGTGGAAACCTGGAAAGACAAAAAACATCCTTTGGCATCGAATAGGGATGCACCAATGATTTGATTTGTTGCAGCAGTAGGTCTTTTTCATTGGATGAAAGAGACTCTTTTTCGACGACCAATACAATAGATTCTCCGAACTTCTTGCTGCCCACTGAGCTTATTACCATGGGTTCTTCTCTGAGGTGAGCTATTTGCTTCTCAACCTCCTCAGGCACAACTTTAATCCCCCCCGAATTAATGATATTGTCGTATCTTCCCATCCATTTAAACTGCCTGTCGTTTTTGATTTCTACAATATCATTGGTTATCAGAGTTCCATCAAAGAGCCCTGAATTTTCAATCATCAGGCAATTTCTATGGTCCTTTGTGATTTTTGTATGACCTAACACCCTGAAGAAATCTTCTTTCTCCCTTCCGTTTATCCTTTGCAGGGCAATATGGCTGCTGGTTTCTGTCATGCCATAGGTGCCATAAACCTTTGTTGGAATATTTTGTATTTGCTTTTGCAAACCGGCATCTATTTCGCCCCCGCCAACAATAAGTTTGTCAACCAGGGATTTCTTTTTAAGGATCTCAAGGGAATGGTAAAGCTGGTAAGGGGTTATTGCCGCAAAATCAATGCTTTGCTGGAGGTTGGCCAAAGGGCTTGCTGAAGGTTGAACGCTTATTAGGTTAAAACCGCAAACCAGGGCTCTTACGATCATCATTCTTCCTGCAATATAAGCCGCCGGCAGGCAGAGCAAAGCGGTATGAGGGTGGCCGAGCTCAAAATAGGTACAGGTTTGCCTGGCGGAATAGATCATCCAGGATTTCATTAGATCTATACGCTTTGGGCTCCCTGTAGATCCTGAGGTATGCAATGTAATAGAATCTTTTTTGCTGAACCATTCCTCCAAAAAAAGGTAGATATCCTTTTCCCATTCAGGTACAGTTGTGTCATCTGCTTTTGCATTACACAATTCCAGGAGTGATGGCAAAGAATACGTTTGATGATTTAAGGTTAAGGTGTCAGGGTAAAAAATCATACAGGTAAGTTTAAATATAGGAAACCAGTGTAAACAATATTTATCCTTCTACGGTTTATATAAGCAAACATTATACATTTCAAGTAAAGGTAGGCGTAAAATAAAAAAACAAATCATACAAATATAGTCGTTTTTCCTCCAGAAGCTATTTGATGTAAGTGATTGAAACATTGCTTTTCTTTACCGCAAAGCTTACTATGATCCCTTGATGACAGTCGTATCTTGGCCTTCACAAAGCATGTATAGTTAAATAATCAGATCCGACAGAAGCAAAGCTTACTAATACTGCCCTCACATAGGGTAATATCAAGGCGGATGTGCAAATTTGTTATTTTACAAGGATAATTTTAAAATATTGCTCTATGAAAAATAACCTAAAGATTCTTCTGCTTCTTTCCGTAATCTTTCTTATGTCCTCTTGTATAACACAACAAAGCCTGAGGTCATCAAGATTAGCCGCAGAGTGGGATGTAGAAAGATATGAAACCCACGAGCCCAATGGACAAAAGGTAGAAATAGAAAATGCCGGGACTATTGTTCTTCGGCGCGATGGCACCGGAATGCAAACCTTTAGTTCCAGCCTTATTCAGAAGTCAAAAACCGATGATTCGCAATTCCGTTGGGAAAATACGGCCCGAACGGTGTCTATCAAAGCATCACAATATGAGCCCCGAAAAGTATGGATTATCGTGAAGTCCAGTCCCGGAGGCCAATTGTGGTATTCTACCGATAGCGAAGGTGGGGTTCAGATATTGGAGCTCAAAAGGAAATAGGCGCTCCTGCACGGGTGCGGTGTGCATTAGAGTTGTCATTGGTAAATTTCTTCAGGATGGAAACGTCTGGGGCGATTTATTTTTTAGCGTGTAGGAGGTGATTTGATTATTAAACTAAATCTGTTTTATCAATACCTGCCTGTTTAAGAATAGCCAGGAAAGTACCCTTTTTCAAATCTTTTCCTCCATGTACCGGTACAATAACGGTTTTATTATGTATGGGGTTATGGAACAAGTGATGGGACCCTTTTGAACGTTTCAAAATAAAACCATGATATTCCAGAATTTTAATAAGATATCCAGGTTTTAAATTCATTTTTCATCTAACGTTAAAGAGTATTCCAGCGTATTACTATCGTCGGGAATGTCTTCCTTTCTTTCCTTCAACTCTTCTATATACAGCTCAATGGCTTCCTTTGCCATTGCAATAGCATGATCCAGATCTTCTCCATAAGTAATGCAACCTGGTAATGCAGGAACAACTACTGTAAAGCCACCATCTGTTTCTTTTTGTAAATAAAGCTTATATGTATACATTTCTTTATTTTTAATGTTTATTCATCATTTTTACACCTGACAAGTACCTTAGATATAAAGATAAAAACAAAATCTTGAAACTGGCAAAGCTTCCAAAGAAATAGCTGAATCTTTCACCTTTCGACGATGGAAAGTCTTCTGTTTCTTTCACCTTTCAACTCATCTTCCAGCTTCGGGCTTCCAGCATTGAAGAAAAGGCTGATTCCAGACGTTTCCATGTCCTTCGGACCATGGAAAGTCTGCTTCGAGCTTTCATCTTCGAGCTTCAAGCTTCCAGCTAAAAATAATACTACTCCAGCCGGGATGCGTTAAAAAACAGTTTGCTTCTCCTAAGCCTAAGTGGCGAAGCGATGTTGTTGCTGTAAAGCTGACCTGTACCCAAACCCTGCACCATAGTGGGGTGATAGGTATACACCCATTGCGCAATGGCGTTAAGTCCAATGTTGGATTCCAGTGCAGAGGTTGACCACCAACCCAAATCATGCTCTTGAGCAAGGGTAATCCATTCTGCGCTTTTCTCCAGGCCACCAAGCAAACTGGGCTTGAGGATGATGTATTGTGGGCTGATGGTGCTCAGCAATTCCTTTTTCCTGTCTACTGTTTTGATTCCTATTAATTCTTCATCCAGGGCAATAGGGATGGGCGATTGTTTACACAGCTGAGCCATTTGCTCCCAATGGCCTGCCTGTATGGGCTGCTCCAGGGAATGGATTTGATAGTGGGAGAGCTTCTGCAATTTATTCAATGCCTGAGATGCGGTAAAGGCACCGTTGGCATCCAGGCGGATCTCTAATGCAGAAAGACTGAACGTTGAACGAATGTTATTCAGCAAGGATAGCTCATCCTCAAAGTCAATAGCCCCCACCTTAAGTTTCAACACATTAAAGCCCTTGTCCAGTTTTTCTTTGATGCGCATCTGCATTTCCTCTTTATTACCCATCCATATCAGGCCGTTAATAGCAATACCCGTTTTACCCAGGGTAAAGTCGGAGGGAAAAAGGATCCATTCCTGGTTTTGCTTCAGATTTATTAATGCGGTCTCCAGTCCGAAGCGAATGGAAGGGTAATCATCCCAATTGGATATAACAGGCGGTTGACCGGAGTTAATATTTCGCACAAGAGCATGTATCTGATCTTCATAATGTTCATTGTACTCAGGGTGCAGGCCCGGTATGACAGAGCATTCGCCTATGCCTTGTTTACCTTGTTCTTCAAGAATTAGAAACCATGAGGGCTTGCTATGTAGTGTACCCCGTGAAGTCTTCCCCGGAGTGATAAACTGAAGGTCAATTTTTTCTACAGATGCTTTCATAGTGTGCGGCTACAATGACATTAAGAACGGAAGAAGCGAAAAAAGCTACCTGCCTGTTGCCTGTTACTTGTGTTGTGAATACCACATTTCTCAAATTACCATGCCTATGCCAAAGGTAACGGCAAAAAACAAGGTAGCCAGGGCTAATCTTTTCAATTCGGGATATAGCTCAAGGGGATTGGTATGACGGAAAACAGCAACTACATTTCTGAAAAACAAGGGAAATGCAAGGACAAACAAGAACTGGTAGGCCGAGTGGTAGTTGAAGATAACGTATAAGGGGCCCAGGATTGCAGAGGCAATAATAAGTGCCAGGTGATAATATTTGGCTTTCTGGTGACCCATCCAAACCACCAGGGTTCTCTTATTGGCTCTTTTGTCGCTTTCATAATCGCGCAGGTTGTTGAGATTAAGTACCCCGGCACTGAGCAGGCCTATTGCTCCTGCAGGTAATGCATGCCAGATATTGAATTCGCCTGTGTGCAAAAAGTGGGTGCCCAAAACACCAATTAATCCAAAGAACAGGAATACCGAAATATCCCCCAGGCCACGATATCCGTATGGATTCTTTCCCACTGTGTATTTTATTGCTGCTATAATAGCCGCTATTCCCAGCAATACAAACAGCACCATGATACCGGCATCTTTTCCCGGGGCACCGTACCAAATTAGCAGCAATCCTGATATCAGTGCCAACACAACGTTGATCCCTATGCCAACCTTCATTTGTGAGGGAGTTATTTTTCCGCTCTGCACCAGGCGTCGGGGCCCAATGCGTTGATCGTTATCTGCTCCTGATTTAAAGTCACCATAATCGTTGGCAAGATTGGATAGGATCTGCAGCAGCAGGGTGGTGGTAGTAGCAAACACAAATACTACCCACTGGAAACTGCCTTCCGACCAGGCCAGGAAACTCCCCATCAATGGACTTGCCAATGCAAGGGGTAAGGTTTTTAACCGGGCTGCTTCTATCCAGGGTTTGACTTCTTTCATAGGTGTAAGTGATGAGGTATTGGTTAGAGCGTTTTATAACTGTCCTTCATTTTATCTTGTACAATGTCGATTGATTGCGGACTCCCCCTTTCAGGGGGCCGGAGGGTCTTGTACTTTTAGGAGCGGACCAACTAGTTAAATGAATATGCATTATTAAAGGTATGCTTTTATATTTAAGGGAACCTGGGGTATTTTTTAAAATCAGGATCTCTCTTTTCAAGGAATGCCTGCTTGCCCTCCTGCGCCTCTTCGGTGAGGTAATACAAAAGGGTTGCATTGCCCGCCAATTCCTGAATACCTGCTTGTCCATCCAGCTCGGCATTGAGGCCTACTTTTATCATCCTTAACGCCAGGGGACTACGCTTCATCATTTTCTTGCACCATTCTACAGTAGTATCTTCAAGTTGCTCCAGGGGAACCACCTTGTTTACCATACCCATGTCGCAAGCTTCCTGGGCGGTGTACTGATCGCAGAGAAACCATATCTCACGGGCCTTTTTTTGTCCGACATGCCGTGCCAAATAGGAGGAACCGAATCCGGCATCAAAGCTACCTACTTTAGGGCCTGTTTGTCCAAAGATGGCATTTTCGGAGGCAATGGTAAGGTCGCATACCACATGCAGCACGTGCCCGCCACCAATGGCATAACCGTTTACCATGGCAATTACCGGTTTGGGAAGCGAGCGTATTTGTTTTTGTAAATCAAGCACGTTTAAGCGGGGGATACCATCCTTTCCCACATAACCACCCACACTTTTTACATTTTGATCGCCTCCACTACAAAAAGCCTTATCACCTTCACCGGTAATGATTACGGTGAATATATCGTCGTTCTCGCGGCATTCTGTCATGGCATCTTTCATCTCCTGAATGGTATCAGGAGTGAAAGCGTTGTAATAGCGGGGTCTGTTTATGGTAATACGGGCGATCCCTTCAAAAAAATCAAATTTTATTTCGCTGTACTGTTTAAGCGTAACCCAATTTCTTTTTGTGCTCATTGCTTTGTGAGATAAATTGATAATACTGTTTATAAATTTGTGCAGACTTGTCTGTCGAAGTCTGTATATGCAAAACACCCGGACGGGTATTTGGTTTGAAAAATGCTGCGGATATCTGCTCTATTTCTTTTGCCAAGTCCGCTTTGAAATAATCTACATCAAATGCTTCACATAGTTTTTCGATTTTCACCTTATGAGGAGTTTCAAAGAAATGCCTCACCGGGTTTATTACCGGAGAGGTTTCTATAAGCCTGAAGATGTTGCCGCCCTTGTTGTCGATCAGTATGATGCGTAAATTAGCTGGTAATTCGTTGTTCCATAAGGCATTGGAGTCATATATAAAAGCCAGATCCCCTACCAGGGCAATGTTCAGCCGGTCGCTAACCATTGCTGCACCGGCCGCTGTAGACACACAGCCATCAATACCCGAGGTGCCACGGTTGGAAAAGTACCTGACGCCCTGTTGATTCTCAAACAGCT
>JBEPXC010000034.1:0-21951 GCA_041642035.1 Sphingobacteriia bacterium | reverse complement strand
TTATTGAAGTAAAACCCAGTCTGAATCAGATTGATGATTTACTTCACCAGATAAATATACGCACACAGGTGGCTGAGCGAACCCTGGTAACCACTCTTACCAAAAGAATGGCTGAGGAGTTGAATAAATATTTTGGCAATGCCGGAGTAAAGTGCAGGTATATTCATTCGGATGTGGATACAGTAGAGCGTGTAGAGATACTGAGAGATTTGCGTCTGGGTGTTATTGATGTGCTCATTGGTGTGAATTTATTGCGTGAGGGACTTGACCTGCCGGAAGTTTCGCTGGTAGCTATTCTTGATGCCGATAAAGAAGGGTTTTTACGCTCCCAGCGATCTTTGACTCAAACAGCAGGTCGGGCCGCACGGAATATTAACAGTAAGGTAATTATGTATGCCGATAAAATTACCGATTCTATGCGCAGGACCATTGAAGAGACCACCCGTAAGCGGGAGAAACAGCTCAAGTACAATCAGGAAAATAACATTACCCCTGAACAGATTAAGAAATCTGTAGAGGCTATTCACGGACAAACATCCGTGGCAGATACACGCATGAAGGCTGCCCATGCCTATATTGAGAAGGAACAGGTGGATGTTGCCGCAGATCCCGTACTCCAGTATATGACACGCGAGCAGTTGCAGAAGTCTATGAACAATACCCGACGACAGATGGAAAAAGCAGCTAAGGCATTGGACTTTATGGAAGCCGCTAAGCTCAGGGATGAAATGTTTGCCCTGGAGAAAATTTTTAAAGAGAAATTTTTGTAATCTTTAATATAATTTCTTCTTTTGAGGAAAAATAAAATTTGTGCCCATTTTTTAATCTGCAACCCTATGAATCTCCAACAGATACTTCAAAAACACCAACATCAGTTTCATCCTGTATTTCTTCCCGATCTGACTCCTGAAAATACATCCTGGTTGGATCTAAGTGTTGATAATCCGGAAATGAAAAAGCTTAATTTTAAAGATGTGTCCGAACTTAATGATTACGTTTTTGGCAAAATAGACCAAAACCATAAGGTATACGGTTATGGTGGTTATCTTGAAGACCGGGAGGTATATCGCAGAAGCAATTTGTTTAACCTAAGCCCGGGCAACAGCAGAAGCTTTCACCTGGGTATCGATGTATGGACAGAGGCCGGAAAAGACGTATACGCACCTCTTGATGCCCTGGTACATAGCTTCAATTTTAACAACCAATACGGGGATTACGGTCCTACCATTATTCTGGAGCATAAGCTTGACAATACAAGCTTTTATAGCCTTTATGGCCATTTGTCATTTGATTCTCTTGAGGATTTGTATAAAGGGATGCCGGTAAGCCAAGGAGATGCTTTTTGCCAGGTTGGTAATTTTCCCATAAACGGAGATTGGCCGCCGCACCTTCATTTTCAACTTATCGCAGATATGAAGTCAATGGAGGGCGATTTTCCCGGTGTATGCAGTAAAGATGAAAAGGAAGAATATAAAAGTATTTGTCCCGATCCTAAGCTATTTTTCTCTTTATAACAGCTCAAGAAGCATTTGTTTCTTTAGGTAATCTCCAAGGGGATAGTCAGAATAAACCGCACACCATCTCTATAATTCTGGGCATTGATGGATCCACTCATATTTCGTTCTATGATGGTTTTAGTCATATACAAGCCAACTCCGGTTCCCTTGCCTGGCTCTTTGGTGGTAAAATAAGGTTCAAATATTTTTTGTAATATGTTTTGCGGAATCCCCCCTCCATTATTAGCAATGATTACAACGGCCTGATTGAAATCATTCTGCTGAGCTTTTATGCTGATATATGGGTTACCCGGATTATTTTCATTTATAGCATCCCGTGCATTGTTTAAGATATTTAGTAATACCTGAGCAAATTCACTGGGATATCCGTACAAATTTATACCCTTGTTTATTTCTGTTACCAGATTTATTCCTGAACCTTTAAGGGTAGCATCAAGAAAAGAAATTGAGGTGTTGACCACATCAGTTAGCCTGAAGCTGGTCTTTTCTTTATTGGGCTTAAAGAAATTGCGGAAGTCATCAATGGTATTTGACATATGTTCGAGCACCGCGGCTATATCCTTTTCGCTCTGATCGATGTATTCTGTGGTAAGTTCGTTAAAGCGAAAAGCATCTGTGAGGTCATACACCATTAAGCCAATGATGTTAAGAGGCTGCCTCCACTGATGGGCAATATTGCCAATCATCTCACCCATTGCTGCCTGACGTGATTGTAAAAGCAAGAGCTCATCCTTTTTCCGGTTTTTCTTAACTTCTGCTTCTACCTGGCTTTCGAGATTCTGGTTGAGTTGTACCAGCAGTTGTTTCTGCAATTTGAGTTCATCCTCCACAGCTTTTCTGTGTTCAACTTCCTGTTTCAAGTCGTGGTTGAGCATTTTATATCCCCTGTTGGAAACCTCCATCTCCAGCAGTGTTTTTTCCAGTTTTTGTTCAATTAGCTTACGTTCGGTAATGTCTTCTTTTATGGCCAGGTATTCCATTACCTTGCCACCAGCATCCTTGATGGGTGTGATAATAGCCGATTCCCAATAGTAATTGCCCCATTTGTTTTTGTTTTTAAATTCACCTTTCCATACTTTTCCTGATGAAATGGTTTGCCACAAATTTTTGTAATAATCTTCGTCCTGATCACCTGATTTCAAAATCCTGGGATTCTTCATATATGCTTCTTCGGGGGTATATCCTGTAGTTTCTTCAAATTTAGGATTGGCAAAGACAATGTCTCCCTGGATATTGGTGATTACAATGGTATTGGCACTTTGAAGAACGGCTTCATTCAGGCGTTTGAACAGTCTGTTTTCATCAAGTTTACCTGGATGCAAAGAAGCAAAGGAATTGCGAATGGTATTGATACGATTACTCAGATTCTCTTCCATGGTGACATCAGAGAAAGTGATGATAATCCATTCTCTTTCCTTCACTCTATGGGGATCGAAAAAATGAAACTTACAGTCTAAATATATATCAGGTTTGTTTTTCCTGGACAGGTTTAGTTTGCCCGTAGAATAGTTGTCGGATCTTATAAAGCAGGCAAGTTTCTGCTTTAAAGCCTCTATAAACCTTTTGTTGATTGTATTTTCCTTCCTTAGGTCATAAGCATCTGATTGTTGATGGCCAAATAGTGTATTGGCTTCTTCATTGCTGAAGAATACCTGTAACTGCGTATTCACAATTATAAGGGGGATGGGTAGGAGGCTGTATAAATGTTGAGCCCGTGCAAGTTCAGTTGGGCTTGGTGTTTTCTGAGGTATGGATTCAAACATTACTTAAAAGGTGTAATCTAAAGGTGGTTCTTTATAGCAACACAAGTATCCGAAAAAACAGCACTAAGCTGGTGAAGATAAGATTTGGAATGATTGAAGTTTTTCTCTTTGTTGAGAGAATCCATCACTTTTAATACTTCAAACATTCTGGAGCATCCTATTGTACCGCTGAGGCCTTTAAGTGTATGCACAGCAGTGTAGTAGTTTTCGAAATTATCATCTGCAGCACTTTTTTGAAGGTCAACCATTAATTCCTGTGTATCACTGATAAAGCTTTGAAAAAGTTCCATCAGGAAAGCTGGATTTTGTTGAGTATTCTTTTTCAACATCGCAAGGGTGGATGGGTTGAGTGGGGGATATTGTTCGAAAGTGTTCATAATACTACTAGCATAGCGCTATTTTAGGTTCTTTGCTTTACTTCTGGTATTTTTTCTGGTGTGCCATTTTAGGATTTTAGCGTACAATTCCTCGGCATTAATGGGTTTGCTAATAAAATCCTGTACCCCGGCAGAGTAATATCTTTCTCTGTCATCTTCCAGCACATTTGCCGACAAAGCAATAACAGGGGGATACTTTGTTGCGTTTTGATTTATAACCGCAAGGGTTTGGATGCCGTCCATTACAGGCATTACCATATCCAGAAGGATAACATCAAAGTCTTCCTTGCTCAGGATTTCCATGGCTTCTGCACCATTATTGGCCATAGTAAGCTGACATTTAGCATGCGAGAGCATAAGAGCAATAACCTTTTGGTTGATCTTTTGATCTTCTACACACAAGACCTTTACTCCTTTTATTTTATTTATAATGTTGGCAGGTGTTTGTTTTTTATCGGGTAAGGGAGTCTGTTGTGTATTAATGCGGGTATAGAAAGTAAAGTAAAAGATGGTGCCATGGTGCTCGTTTTTTTCGATGCCAATGCTTCCCTCAAGCATATCAACAAACTTTTTTGATATGGCCAACCCCACACTGATATTGTCTTTTTTGAGAAAGATGGAGTCCTCGAGTCCTTTGGGAGGCGATAAGATGGAGCTAACTTCGTTGACATCAATGCTGGAAAAGTTATCGGTAATTTCAACCAGAATCATCATCTTATCCTCTTTAACACTTTCCCTGCGCAGATTTATTGTGATATGGCCTTTGCTGTTGGCGTTTTCTGTGAGGATAGACAACAAACTGGTAATGACCTGGTATAGTCTTTCAGGATCGGATATAATGTTTTCGGGGATATCGGGATGAATATTAATTTTCAGGCTGATTTGTTTGCTTCGGGTGAGAGCAGTAAAAAGGGAAGTAATTTTATCCAATAACTGACTTAGGTTGAAAACGGTATTGTTTAATTTGAATTTACCCGCTTCAATTCTTTGCAAATCCAGGATGTTATTGATTGAATTAAGCAGTCCCAGGCTGGAGTCTTTTATGGTCTTTGCCAGTTCCATCTGTTTGTCTGTAAGACCGGACTCGAGCAGGAAATCAGTCATGCCCATAATGCCAGTAATAGGCGTTCTCATTTCATAACTGATATTTGCTACAACCTGTTGCTTGGCTTCGGAGGTTTTCAGAGCCAGTTCAGCATGGTGTTGTAATTCCTGGGTATACTTTTGTTCGGTAATATCCTGAATCGTATATACACATCCGGTTTTGCTGCCTTGTTCATCAAAATCTATCTTACCGCTGGAGAAAATGAATTTGATGCTTCCTTCATTGGTAATAATTCTGTAATTGGCTGTAACAGCTTCACTCTGATCGTTGGAGAGGAGTCTTTTTTCGAATTTGAGGAATACTTCCTTGTCGTCGGGGTGAATAATTTCGAGCAATTTGAGATAGTCAAAGAATTTTCTTCTTTCGGGAGTAATGTCAGCAATATCGAAAAATGTTTCAGAAAAGTGGCAATGATCGGTTGTGAAGTCTTTCTCCCAGTTTCCGATTTTAGCAATGCGCTGCACCTCTTGCAGCTTTTCCTGGTTTTCGCGAAGTACCCTTTCCAGGTTCTTTGATTCAATAATTTTACCAAATTTCTCCGAGATGTTTTTTAAAAGAATCTTTTCATTGAAATGGAATGGATCTTTGTTGATATTGGGTTTTTCTTCAACATAGACTACTTTTATAAAACCCAATTTTTTCTTTTCCACTTTTATGGGCACAGAATAAGTCCAGGGTGAATCGATAAAGTTTTTGGAAGAGTAGGTTTTATTATCGAAAACGATCTGTACCCCAATATCGTGGCTGTATCTTAGTCCCACAGGGATAATCTCGAGAGATTTCTCCATTATTTCTTCAAAAGTAATTCCGGGTACTCCTGAAATATCGGTAATATCATAGAGACAGTTGAGCTGTTTGATTTTTTGATTCAGATTGGCAGTAAGCTCACTATAGGTTTGTTCCGATTTTTTCTTTTCTGTAACATCAGAAATAAGGGCAACACTTCCTTTGGTTTTAAGGTTTTCATCCAGTATGGGAGCAGAACTAAGATAAGCCCATAAGACATCTCCAGCCGTGTTTTTCATTTTAATTTCATAATGATCGGAGATGCCCATTTTTTGCAATTCAACCTTTTCCTGGAAAAGTTTTTCGTCTTCAGGGGTAAGTAAAAACTCTTCAAAAGCACGACCTTTTAGCGCACTTTTATCCGTGGTACCGAGAATTTTGCAGGCTTTAAGATTGAGAAATTCTATCCGGTTGTTTTTGTCAAGAACAATCAATCCCTCATTCAATGTTTTTATCAGTGTTTGATAGTTTTCTTCGCTTTGGCGAAGGGCTTTTTCAATTATAATCTTGTCCTGCAAAGTGTTTTTGAGCTTCATGTATTGCTTTTTTCTCTCCTTGCTTCTCCTGTAACTTAGCACAAGGAACAGGCTTACAGAAACCAGTACAAGTATTACAATGATCAGAAAAAGCAGATTGCTCTGAAGCCTGTATTTATAGAGTTCTTCCTTACGTTGGGCATTGAAAACCTTATCGTTGAAATAGGAAATTCTGTTGGTGAGCTGATTGTTGTAGATCTGCTGGTTTATTTCCGTATACAGCAACAGATAGCGATAGGCTTGCTCGATATCCCCGTTTGACTTATGCAGTTGAGAGAGTGTGAGATAATTCTCCCGGATAAATGATTTGATTCCAATTTCTGATGCAATATCAAAACTTTGCTGGATATATTCCAAGGCCTTATCATGTTGGTTTTTCTTTTGATGCACAAGGCCTATATTTCTTAAGATAACAGCCCTCAGCCCCGTTACATTTATTTCATCCAGCAATTTGTAAGCGGCGGCATAATGAGCCAGGGCTACATCATAATCTTCCCTGTCGCGATAAATATTACCTATATTATTGTTAAGGGAGGCATTGTGTTGCAAATCCCGGCTATTCCTGGCCAGACGCAAGGCTATTTCGTAGTACTCCATGGCCTTTTGGGTATTCTGTTCAAACCAGGAGTAGTTACCCATGCCCACATAAGAGGTGATGAGCTGGTTGGTATCGGCTTCCGTAATAGCCATTTCCATGGCTTCACGGTAAAATTCCATGGCAATATTGTTTTCGCCCAGGTTACGGTATATGACACCCAGATTATTGGCCGAAAGCGCAATTAACGCATTCAACTCCTTCTCTTTAGCCAGCTGATAGGCTTGGTAGGTTAATCCCAGGGCTTCGAAAATCTCGCCCCGGTATCGGTATATGGAAGAGATATAATTATCTGCTTTGATCAGCAATGCTGAATTGTCGGTGTTATCTGCAAATTGTCTGAGAGAATCGAGATATTGCAGGGCAATACCGAATTTAGCCTCATTAAAATGCAGTTCGGCAAGGCTATGCATAGCCATCATTTTCAGTTCTTTATCCTGGATAAGCTGTGCCTGCATATAAGCTGAGTAGGCGAATTCCATGCGAGCTTTATGAGACCAATGTATGCGATCGGAGGATTTTTGTATCCAATCAAGAATAGTCGTATGCTTCTGGGTAGGCGAAATAGTTTCCCATGATTCAGTATCAAAGGGATAAGGCTCTTGATTGGCAGAGAGAGATGCTGCTATCAGAAACCCAAAAAAAATGCTAATGAAAAATAATTTTACATTAAAATTCATGTATTAGGATGGGATTAAAGTTGGGGGGCAAAATACAAAAAAAAAGCCAAATATTTAGCAATAGCAGCGTATTTTGGTGCAAATGATATTTATGAGGTATATACTAATAAAGTTTAGACCTTTTGGAAAAAAATGATAATAAGATATTTTCGAATCCGGAATTAATATCAGCAGGAATAAAATCTATATGGTATTGCATGCACTTTAAGCGCAATTGATCGTGGAATTTTTTCAATTCTGATAAATATTTCTCTCTTATCTGGGTGGGGTTAATTTTCATCTCACCACCTGTTTCCATATCAATGAAACGATAAGGACGGTTTGGATAATCCAATTCGAGTTCTTTACTTTTATCAAAAACGTGAAACAAGACAACTTCATGTTTATTGTGCCTAAGATGTTGCAGGGCATCAAAAACCTTATCTGGGTCAGCTACATTTTCCATCATATCACTAAAAACTATTACCAGTGATCTTTTATGAATTTTTTCGGCTATTTCGTGCAGCACCTGAACGGGATTTGATTTTAAATTGAGTTGTCGGCTACTTCGGTCCATCAGATTTTCCAATAAGGAAAATAATATTCTGGTATGTGCAACATTTGATTTTGCCGGAGTATGTGTGTTTAACTGTTGGGTAAAAACACTTAAGCCCACTGCATCACGTTGCTTTCTTAAAACATAGGTGAGAGATGCAGCTGCCTGTAAAGCAAAATCAATTTTGGAGGGTGTATCTTCTGATTTGCCAAAGGCGGGAAAATACATTGAAGAGGAGTTGTCTATTACCAATTGGCATCTGAGATTTGTTTCTTCTTCAAATCTTTTCACAAAGAGTTTTTCTGATCGGGCATAGAGCCTCCAGTCAATATGTTTGGTTGATTCGCCCGGATTGTAGATTCGATGTTCGGCAAATTCAACGGAAAATCCATGAAAAGGACTTTTATGCAAGCCCGTAAGAAATCCTTCAACTACCTGGCGGGCAAGTAGCTCAAGACTTTCAAATCTTTTGTAATGGGATGTTTCCAAAGACTTATTCACGTGATGAGTATTGGTTAAAGTAAAAAGGGTGTCTTATTTCACAAGACACCCTTTAGGTATTAATTGGGTTATCCTGCTGTTTTACAACAAATTTTCAATCTTTGAAACCAACATTGATTTTGGTACAGCACCTACTTGCTTATCGGCCACTTCTCCATTTTTGAAAAACAAAATGGTGGGGATATTTCTGATTCCAAATTTCTGTGCTACCTCAGGATTGGAATCAACATCAAGTTTACCAACCACTGCCTTGCCTTCATATTCGGCTGAAAGTTCACTTACTATAGGGGCTACCATGCGGCAGGGACCACACCATTCGGCCCAAAAGTCAACTAATACTGGTTTGTCTGATTTTAATACCAATTCTTCAAAGTTACTGTCTGTCAATTCGAGTGCCATAGTTATTTTTTTTTAGGTTGATTATATTGTATGCTACAAAAATAAAACTTTAATTTAATTATCGGGCTTTATATTGCCTTGGATGAAAATAATAACACAGAATGAAGATAAATGTTGTTGTCACGGCTGGAGCTTAATTAAGCTTATAATACAAATCGATCTTTTTGAGTATTTCAGATAGAAATCCAATGGGTTCTACCTTAGCTTTTCTTGCCAACATTTCTACGCTGCTTTTTTCCATTTCATCTCTCAGACGAATCTTGAGCCTGCATTTGCCCGCATGAGTGCGGATATTTTCATTTAAAAACTCGATAAATGGAGAGTTGATCTCTGAAATAGGGAGTTCAACCAGCAGATCGGAAGCCATTTTTTCGACCACATCGGTAAGTAACATCATAGATTTTATTTTTACCTCGAATTGATCAGATGAGCTGAATCGGGGCAGGATTTGAGCCTTCACGTAAACAAAACTCTCTTTTTCAAGGAAATGCTTTATCCTAAGGTAATCTTCGGAGAAGACGTTCAAGGACAGGGAGTCGGTATAATCTTCAATGATGAAACTCCCAAAAGGTTTGCCATTTTTAGTATACTTATGCTGGGCCGATAAGATTACTCCAGCAAAGCTTACCTCGCGGTTCTTTAGTCGTGAGAGGTCCTGAAGCTGATTAATGTTATGGCTGCAATAGGTGTTGATCTGGATTTTGAAATTGTCGAGGGGATGTCCGGATATGTACATACCCGAGACCTCCTTTTCTTTTTTCAGCAGTTCAAGTTTCTCCCATCTGGGGCATTCGGGTATTTCGGGGTCGGGGATACTACTCTCTTCGACTTCACCGAAAAGATTCATCTGGGAAGAATTCTTCTGGCTGGCTTGCACATTGGCATAGCGAATGATCTTATCGATAAAGGTTTGCCCTCCTTCTTCATCCGTATGAAAGAATTGTGCCCGGTGAACATTATCAAAACAATCGAACGCTCCGGCCATGGCAAGGGATTCGATGACTCTCTTGTTGACAGCCCTGAGATTGATGCGTGACATGAAATCAAAGAAGTTTTTATAGGGGCCGTTTTGATCTCTTTCGCTCACGATACTTTCAACAGCACCTTCACCCACCCCTTTGAGGGCTCCTAAACCAAAACGAATCTCTCCTTTATCGTTTACTACAAAATTTAAAGCACTTTCGTTTACATCAGGACCCATCACCGCTATATTCTGCCGCTGGCATTCTTCCATAAAAAAGGTAATCTTTTTAAGATCACTCAGGTTATTGGTGAGCACCGAGGCCATATATTCTGCAGGGTAATGAGCCTTGAGATACCCGGTACGATAAGCAACAACAGAATAGGCAGCCGAGTGAGACCTGTTAAAACCATACATGGCAAACCGGGCCATTACGTTGAAGATATCTTCCGCTTTCTTTTTATCAACACCTTTGTCAAAAGCCCCCTGCACGAAAATTGATTTCTGACGTTCCATTTCCTCGGGTTTTTTCTTGCCCATGGCCCGTCGAAGAATATCTGCAGCACCCAAAGAGTACCCTGCCATTATTTGTGCTGCCTGCATGATTTGCTCCTGGTAAACCATAATGCCATAGGTGGGGGTGAGAATTTCCTCAAGCCAGGGGTGGGGGTATTCCGTTTTATCAATACCATGCTTTCTATTGATAAAGTCAGGGATAAAATCCATGGGGCCGGGTCTGTAAAGGGCATTCATGGCAATAAGGTCTTCAATATTGTTGGGCTTGAGCTCCTTAAGATATTTGCGCATTCCGGGCGATTCAAACTGAAAGGTACCTATGGTATCTCCCATTTGATATAATTTGAAGGTCAGTTCATCTTCAAGGGGGATTTTTTCCGGGTCAATATCAACGCCATGGCGTCTTTTGATGTTTTTTACGGCTTCCTTCATAATGGTAAGAGTTTTTAATCCCAGGAAGTCCATTTTTAGCATACCCACCGATTCTACGTATTTGCCATCATACTGGGTTACGGGGAGGTCAGAATCTTTTTGTGTGCTCAGGGGGATGCAATCGATCAAATCGGTAGGTCCAATAATAACCCCGCAAGCATGCACTCCCGTTTGCCTGTTGGAGCCTTCGAGTATTTTTGCATACTTGAGTGTTTCTCTTATCAGAGGATTGGCATCATTGAGCGCCTGCGACAATTCGGGTACTTCGCTATAGGCATCGCTAAGTGAAGTGCCTGGTTTTTCAGGCACCAGTTTGGCAAGTCTGTCGGCTTCGGGAAGGGGTAATTTCAATACCCGGGCAACATCGCGTATGGACGATTTGGCAGCCATTGTGCCAAAGGTAACTATCTGTGCTACTTTGGTTCGACCATATTTCTTTATTACATAATCCATAACCCGTTCTCTGCCCTCATCATCAAAATCAATGTCAATATCAGGCATCGAAATTCTTTCGGGATTGAGGAAACGTTCGAAGAGCAGGTTATACTTGATGGGGTCGATGCTGGTAATTCCCGTGCAAAAAGCTACTGCAGAGCCAGCAGCACTCCCACGACCCGGACCTACCGCTACCTCCATTTGGCGTGCCTCATTGATGAAGTCCTGAACAATAAGAAAGTAACCGGCAAAGCCCATACTTCTGATGATTTTCAATTCCAGATCCAGGCGATCTTTTACTATAGGAGTTATTTCATCATAAAACTTCTTTGCACCTTCCCAGGTAAGATGTTCCAGGTAGTCATCTTCATTTTCAAACCCTTCAGGAAGAGGAAAGATGGGCAAAAGAATGTCACGAACAATGTCGTATGCTTCTATTTTATCAACAATCTCCTGGGTGTTATCAATTGCTTCAGGTATATCATGAAACAGTTTTGACATTTCCTTATGGGTTTTTAAGTATTCCTGACCAGAATATCGCATGCGTGTTGGATCCTCCAGATCACGGCCTGTTTGAAGACAAATGAGGATGTCATGTGCTCTGGCATCTTCAGCATTGATGTAATGACAATCGTTGGTGGCTATTACTTTTCGATTGAATTTTTTAGCCAGCGATAGTATTTGTTGATTAACCGGTTCTTGTTCCTTGAGTCCATGTCGTTGCAGCTCGAGGTAGTAGTCATCGCCAAAAATGTCAATAAATTCCTGCACTACTGCTTCTGCTTGCTCCATGCCGGCATTCATCAGGGCCTGGGGAAGTTCTCCGCCCAGGCATGCCGACGAAGCAATAATTCCCTCACTGTATTTACGCAAGACCTCCTTATCTATACGAGGAGTATAGTAAAAGCCTTCCAAAAAACCAATAGAACAAATGCGGGAAAGATTTTCATAGCCCTGTCGGTTTTTAGCTAATAAAATTAGGTGATGGCCACTTCTGTCCTCGCGGCCTCTCTTCTCAAATCGGCTACCTTCAGCTACATATACTTCACAGCCAACAATAGGTTTAATACCATATTTGGCTGCAGCTTTGGTGAAATGCATCACACCATACATATTTCCATGGTCCGTAATAGCCAAAGCCTTCATGCCTGATTCGGCAGCTTTTTTCATCATCACATCAATATTGGCCGCACCATCTAATATTGAAAAATTGGTATGTACGTGTAAATGTGTAAATTCGCTCATTAAAATCTATTTAAATTTTCAGCTTCAAAAATATACAAAAAAAAGGGTAAAAAAGCCCAATTTTGTAACCTGTTATCAAGGAGTTATTAACGGGCATATAAACAATGCGAAATTCCTAATAAAAAACTTTGTTATTAAATAAAAAAGTTGGAAATTTGCACCCCTGAAAATATACTAGTTAGAAATAAATTAAAAAGAAAAATGCCAACAAGAATTAGATTACAGAGAAAAGGTAAAAAGGGTAAACCTTTTTATCATTTGGTTATTGCGGATGGTCGTGCACCCCGGGACGGAAAATTCATCGAGAAAATTGGCACCTACAATCCCTTAAGCAATCCGGCTACTATCGAGCTTGATTTCGATCGTGCCCTATACTGGCTCCAGGTTGGAGCACAACCTTCAGAAACAGCTCGCTCTATTCTCTCCAGAGAAGGGGTGTTGCTAAAAGATCACCTGTTGAGAGGCGTTAAAAAAGGCGCACTTACCGAAGAACAGGTAGAAGAAAAATTCAAGGCCTGGGTAAAAGAAAAAGCAGAACTTATTGAACAAGCAGCCAAGAATGCTGCTCTTTCTGATACAGAACTGAAAAAACAACGCCTGGAAGAAGAGAAAAAAATTAATCAGGCTCGTGCAGAGGAATTGGCAAAGAAATATGCCAAAGAAACCATGAAAGTGGAAGAACCTGCTCCTGAAGAGGAAGCTGCTGAGGAAACTCAGGAACCCTCAGAAGATACCCCTGCTGAAAAAACTGAAGAATAAACATCTTTTGCTTTTGCACTTGAATCTTAAAGGATTTCAAATTATTATAAAACCTGTCAGAGTTAATCTGGCAGGTTTCTTTGCATAACGTAGAGTATACCACATGGAAAAAGAGAATTGTTTTTACCTGGGTAAGGTAACCAAAGTAGTTGGTTTTAAAGGCGAAGTGGCTGTTTATATTGATAGCGATGAGCCGGAGAAATACGCCTCATTACAAACCGTCTTTTTGGATGTGTACGGAAATTTTGTTCCTTATTTTGTGGAGAAGCTTTCTATGCGAAATAAATCCAATCAGTATACCATTAAATTTCAGGATGTCGACAGTCTTGAGGAAGCTGCCCGACTCGTGGATAGTGAGATGTACCTTCCATTAGAGCTGTTGCCTCCTCTTGAAGGCGATGCCTTTTATTTCCATGAGATAAAAGGATTTAAGATTTTTGACGAAGAAAAAGGATTCATTGGCCATGTGTTGCAGGTAATTGATTATCCCGGAAATCCGCTTTTCGAGATACAATTCGAGGATAAGACTTTGCTGGTACCCTTGCGGGATCAGTTTCTCAACAAACTGGACAGAGCAGGGCAGAGCATTCATATTTGCGCACCCGAAGGCTTAATAGACCTATATCTTAATGGATGATTTGGCTCAGTGGGATCGTTCCAGTCGGATTTTCCGTTTTAAACAGTTTAGCCTGACCGACGGCAGCTGTGCCATGAAGATAGGCACCGATGGTGTTATAGCAGGGGCTGTGGCAGCAGAAGTAGCCCTGAAAAGTGAACCTAAATATATTCTTGATGTAGGTACCGGATGCGGTATCATGGCATTGATGGCTGCACAAAAGAGCAGTGCCGTCATACATGCTATCGATGCACAGGCTGAGGCTGTTGCCGATGCCTGGCATAATTTTAAAAATAGTCCATGGACAGAGCGGCTTGAAACTTTTTATTGTTCTCTGCAGGACTTTATAGCACCTTCAGCTGTTCAATATGATCTCATCTGTTGCAATCCTCCCTATTTTAAAGGCAGCCTTCAAAGTCCTGATAAGAATCGGTCTATGGCCCGTCATAATCATAATCTCACTTTTGAGGAGTTGTTTTATTATGGTTCCAGACTTCTTTCTCCTACAGGAATCCTTTTGCTCATTTATCCTGCAGAGAATCAAATGGAAATGCATCTGCAGTCAAGCTTAAATCAATTGCATGAGACTGACCGTATGTATATTAGTGCTACGCCTTCGCATCCACCCAAGAGAATTGTGAGTCAATACACAAGAATGAATGCACCGGCTGAAGTAAAAGAAAGCTTTCTGATTATTGAAACCGGAGAAAGGAATTGCTATACCGAGGAATACCGAAGTCTTACGTGTGACTTTCATCCTTTTTTCTAATCCGCATCTGATCTGCGGTAATCTCTGCCTTAAAAGTGAACCAAAACTGACTCCCCTTTCCGGGTATGCTGCTAACACCGATATCTCCTCCCATAAGTTGTATCAGCCCTTTGCAAACAGCTAATCCCAACCCTGTGCCGTCGCTCTCACGTGAAAAGTGATTTTCAAAATTGCAGAAGGGTTTAAAAAGCTGCTTCTTCTCTTCTTCTGTAAGCCCTATACCCGTATCGATAACCTCAATTTTAAGCAGTATCGGATAATTCTCTGTTTTGTTTTTATTTAGATTAGCCCAGGTAGAATTTTCTTTGCCAACTCGTACGATGACCTCTCCTTTTTTTGTAAATTTTTCTGAATTACTAAGAAGATTGCCTATGATTAGGCTTAAGCGTATCTTATCACTAATGATTACTTCCGGGATATCATCCTGATAATCTATAGAGAAAACTATATCCTTTTGGCTAAGTGAAGAAGCCTCTGTGAGACATTTTTCCACAAGAGTTCTTAAGGGGAACACATCCTGTTGCAATTCAATTTTTTTCATCTCTATATTGGCATAGTCAATGAGAGTTTCTACTACCGAGTGCATGTTTTCTCCTGATTGTAAAAGGATATCAACATATTCCTGTTGTGCTTCATCCAAAGCCGTATGGCTTAAGATATCGGCTATACCAATGATACCCATCAAGGGTGTTCGCATTTCGTGACTCAGATTGGCCAGGAAGTTACGTTTCAACTGCTCGGTTCGATGGGCCAGAATGAGTTCCTTCTCCAAGGAGGCATTATGTTTTCGCTCAGTGATATCCCTTGAAATGAAAGTGACGCCCATAATCTGATCATCCAGATTAATTGTGCTCACAGAAGTTTCAAAGTAACGATGCTGATTGTTCAGTATAATTTCATCTTCAAAAACCTTGGTTCCATTTTTAATTACATTTTCCACTCGCTTAAGCCAGGTGCCTTTTAATTCTGCCGGAATAAGATTAAGAATGTCGCTATCGTTTTTTAATTCGAATTTTAATAATACCTTTAATAAATCCCTGAGTTTCTTATTGGTGTAGATTTGCTTATTGGCAATGCTCCAGGCCCATACATATTCATTCGTATCCTCCATCATAGCCTGAACTTTAGCAAGATTTTCTCTAAGAGCTATCTCGATTTCCTTGCAATGGGAAATATCCCTTACAATCATAAAGATGTCGGATGAATTCAGTGGAATAATACGAGCCTCGAAGTAATGTGTGAGATTATTTATCTCCAGGGGGTATTCATAAATTTGTAATTTACCTTCTTTTCTGCACTTTTCAAACAGGTCAATTAAATCGTTGTACTGTTTTTGGGGATATACAGCTGCAAGATTTTGTAAGTCGGTATTTTTGTAATTGTAGGGGAAGAGATTTAGTTTGTTTGCATGAAAATCTTTGTAATATCCATTTTTGTCTACCATAAAAAACATATCGGGCAGATTGTTGATGATTTCCTTTAATTGGGAATCTTGCTGTATCAAATGGTTGTGGGCATGTTTTCTTCTTAGGGCATTGGCAGATATATTAGAAAAGGTGAGTAGTTCCTCTGAGGATGCAGGAGGCTGTCCTTTCTCTCCAATAAGTATCAGAAATCCCAAAAAATCACCTTTCGATACCAGGGCAACAGGCTGAAACCATGCTATTCCAAACAAACGCTGTATCATTTTGCCAACCGATGACGAAATCATCCCCATGCTCATAGCATGTAGAGAATCGAATCGTTGCGTTTTCTGTTTAAGGACAAAATTATTAAAATCATTATTGAAGATCGTTCGGTGTTCTTTTAAATTTATGCCAGACAGCTTTCGGAGAGTTGGGATAAATCCTTCAGGAAGCTTTGTTTTCCTAAAAGCAAGCTCGTTATGTTCCTTGTCATAGTTGATGTAAATAGCATATTTGATATCGAATATCTCCATTGCCTTTTCCACAATAAACTCTTGCATCTCCACTAATAAAATATCATCAGTTAAAATGGCATAGGTGTTTATTTTTTCATTACGATTATTCGAGACCTGGAGTTTGCTATAGGATTGTTTTATTTCATAAATTTCCTGATTCTGTGAAAATAAATTTTTATTTTCCGCCTGAAGCTGCCTCAGTTTCAGGATTAAATCATCATGATTTTCCTTGTATTTCTCCACTTTTGTTTTTGCCTGGTTTATAAATCTTTTAAAAAGCAATATTTTGACTATCTATCTCTAATAACTGAAAAATGACTGTTTTTAACAGAAAGGAATGAAAAACAATATTGGTATAATAAAAATATCCACTACTTGGTGTTTATATCCAACTAAACGTTTTTTATGAAAGTAAATGTAATGGTATTCCCTTGGATGAACTTAAGTAGAACTCTGAATTTAGGTGAGATTAAAATACCTGGAAAATAGCAAGTATAAATACCTATATAAATGACATTGCATCTTTTTAATTAAGCTTAAGTTTTGCCAGTACTTCAAGAAATTCATTCAAATTAACGGGCTTTGTAAGATACTCATCCAGGCCTTGATGCATGTATTTTTCTCTGTCACCCTCAAAAGCATTGGCACTCAGCCCTACTATAGGCGGTAAATTCCTGTAGTTTTCCCTTAGTTTCTTGGTCGCTGTAATGCCATCCATTACCGGCATTTGTATATCCATAAGGATTAAATCATAGATGCCTGGTTGAAATGCATCAATAGCCTCCTTCCCATTACCAGCAAAATTAACCTCATGGCCCATTGTTTTTAATAGCAGACTAATTACCTTTTTATTGATTTGCTTATCTTCTACCAGTAGTATATTTAGCATCTTTGATGCGCTTTTTTTATCGATACTATTAAACTCTTCGCTGTATTGAAAGTTTTTTGCACCAGGCGTGCAATAGAATGTGAACCAAAATCTACTGCCTTTTCCCTCGACACTGTCGAATCCTATTTCTCCACCTAATAAGTTTACCAGCTCTTTACAAATAGCCAGCCCTAATCCTGTTCCATCATTGTTGCGTGTATGATTATCATCAATCTGGAAGAAAGGTTCAAAGAGTTGTTTTTGTATGTTAGATGGAATACCTGTACCAGTATCTTCTATTTCAACCAACACTTTTATCTGATTATTCCTGGTTATGGTATTCACTGTAGAAATGCGCAAGCTAATAGAACCCTTTTCGGTAAATTTTACAGCATTAGATACCAGATTTCTTATTACCTGACTTATGCGTAGCTTATCTGATACAATAGATATTGGCATTGCTTCATCAAGGGTGGTATGCCAGATAATATCTTTTTGAGAAACAGATAAAAAGAAATTTTCAACTTCAGAAACAAGGCCTTGTAAACTAAACACTTTTTGCTTTAGTGCTACTTTGCCTGCCTCAATTTTGGAATAATCAAGGATAAGATTGATGATTTCCTTAAGGTTCTCGCCCGAGTGAATCAGTGTGTTTAAATAATCTTGCTGAGTGGAGTTGAGCGGTGTTTTTGTTAGTATTTCAGCCATACCCAGCACTCCGGTAAGAGGAGTCCTGATCTCATGACTCATATTGGCCAAAAACTTTTGCTTAAATTCGGCGCTTTGTCGGGCTACAATAACCTCTTGCTGTAATTCCAGATTTTTTTTGCGTTCTGAAATATCTTTGTAGTTGATCAAAATGCCGGCTATCTCTGGTTTATCAAGACAATTAACTGCAAAAACTTCAATCCATTTATACTCACCATCTTTTCGTTTCCACCTGCATTCAATAACACCAGACAACTTGGGGTTCCCAAGAATATGATAAAAAAACTCTTTCGTTTCTTTTAAGTCCTCAGGATGCACATTCTCCCAGGTTGACTTTCCTATCAGTTCGGAGGGTTTCCACCCAAACCATTTTTCTACATTTGAACTTTTAAATAAATTTATCCCTTCAGAATCAATAATGGCTATTACATCAGCTATATTGGCAATCATTGTGCTTTGACGTTTTCTGACATTGTTTAATTTTGTTTCTATTTCAAGTCTTTTTTCCAGTAACTCTATAAGACTGCGGGCTACGATAACAGAACTTGCCAATAATATATTAAGAATTAATGCGTAGTATTTATATCCATGCACAACTTGTGAATCGAATAAAATATTATCAAGTGATACAAAGGCAATCCAAACAATGAATGCCGTGGCGATACTAAGAATAAACAGTCTGTGATTTAACCGGAATTTATAATCAAAGTTAAGAGAAAGTATTTTTCTGATAATGGGTAGGCGAAGTAATAATTCCGCCAGTAACAATATGAAAGTATAGGTAATGATGCTCTTATACCATAAACTTTTAAGTACTGATATGTCAAGGTGAACAATAAAATCCGAAGACTTAACGGAAGGATTATATGACAGCAGGATATCAAAAACGAAAAGATAGATGACTGCTGAAAAGACAGCGAAAACACCCATTATAACCGACAATCTTATAATGAATCGTTGGTATACTCCCTGGGCAACCGTTGGCTTTAGATAACCAATCATATAATAAAGAATAAGCAAAACAATCGCGCTGGCAATATTAGCATATCCATTATCTGTCCAAAGAAAGTAAGGATGCCAGGCCCCGCCTGCAAGCCCTGCCAATAAACCATGCCTTTTGCCATAGGCTAATGAAATCAAGAATGGAAATATTACCGACCACACCAGATTAATTTGAATATCTTGCATCTGCACCGAAATACCCATCCCGGAGAAGAGCAGGCACGAAAATCCGGCTAAAACAGAAATGATTAGCTTTTTGTGGTTTTCTTGTAAATGAGTTAACTTTTGCATAATTCTTTAAAAGGGCCTAAGTAAAAAACCCGCCAATTGATTGAGAGGTAATATTTTGTCTGCAGCACCCAACTTTATAGCTTCCTTAGGCATGCCATAGACGACACATGATCTTTCATCCTGTGCTGCTGTTCTGGCACCCGCTTCTTTCATCTCCAACAATCCTTTAGCTCCATCTGCGCCCATTCCTGTCATAATAATACCTACTGCATTCTTTCCAGCATAGCGAGCTGTTGATCTAAATAACACATCAACAGAAGGCCTGTGTCGGTTTACCAGTGGGCCATCTTTTACCTCCACATAATACTTTGCACCACTACGTTTAAGAAGGGTGTGTTTATTGCCCGGGGCGATAAGTGCTCTGCCCCTGATAACGGTATCTCCATTTTCAGCTTCTTTTACGCTTATTTTACATATTTCATTAAGCCGTTGGGCAAAAGAACGTGTGAAAACTTCAGGCATGTGTTGAACAATAACAATCCCAGGTGTGTCGGCAGGCAATACCTCAAGCAATTCCTTTAGTGCTTCGGTGCCACCTGTTGAAGCCCCTATGGCAATAACCATCTCCGTAGTTTTTATCATGCTCAGATTAGGTGTTGTTTTGGGCAATACCGCATCCGCGGAATATCTGGGTTCTACTTTTATGGGTATAGCTGCTGCATATTTACTTGATAATTGGCGGAGTTTCGCTTTGCCAGCCGCTTTAACCACATCGCATAAACGTATCTTGGATTCTTCGAAAAAAGATTTGCTTGAAAGTTGAGGCTTGGTGATAATGTCAACAGCGCCTAATTCAAGAGCTTTCATACCTGTTTCTGTACCTCGGGCTGTTAAGCTCGAAATGATTACTACAGGGATTGGATGCTGCTGCATGAGTTTTTTCAAAAATGTAAGGCCATCCATGCGGGGCATCTCTATATCCAGGGTAATCACATCTGGGATATCTCTTTGAATTTTCTGTGCAGCATAATAAGGATCGGCGGCAGTGCCAATAACTTCAATGTCTTTGTCGGAAGAAAATACTGCACTCAGGGCTTGTCTGACAACTGCCGAATCATCTACAATCAATACTTTAATTTTGTCGCTCACGATGCTTTACATTAAGTATGTGCATTAGGCTTAAACTGCTTTCGGGTCAAAGGTCTGTTTGGGAATGATTTTTTGTAAAACTGCGCCAGTTTGTGTGTTAAACTGAATCTTCCTACCATTTTTACCTCCCAGACTTTGACCGGTAATATTTATTTTCATCTCCTTTAAAACCTGTTGTGCTACCAGAATATTCCGTTCACCAACATGGAATTGGGATATCTGGGTGTCAATTACTTCTCCTCCTCCAAATACTTTAGCTATTATGTTATTTCTTTTACATCCTAACATAAGCATCTTTTCAACAAGCTTCTCAATGGCAATATTGCCATATTTTGGTGATGCCAATCCTTCCCCATTCCAAAATGGGAGCATATAATGGTTGATACCCCCGATGTGTGAAGCCGGGTCATACAAACAGACAGCAACACACGAGCCCAGAATAGTGTTGACCAAATAAGGCTGGTTGCTGGCAAACAATGTCGATGGGTATAAAAAATGGGTTTTAAGTTCCATCTACAAAGTCCTTTTAAAATATTTCATCACTTTCATTATCAAACAAAAATTCATTTCCATCACTTGATGTAGCCTCTGCTGTTCCTGAAGTTATTCCCGAATGCAGTTTTATGGTAAAGACAGTAATTTTATCCGGATCACTGGACATAGTTATTTCGCCATCCAAAAGATCTATGATGGCTTTATTGACCGATAACCCTAATCCGTGGCCCCTGTTTATGGAGTTTATTCCATTATCCACACGTTGAAAACGGTCAAAGATTATTTTCTTGTTTTCTTCTGAGACCCCTATTCCCTTGTCTGTCACTGAAATGCATAGTGTTTCATCTTCCAACCATACATTAATGCCTACCTCACCTTCTGTGTGGCTGTACTTAATAGCATTGCTGAGATGATTAGAGATGATAATTCTAAGTTTCTCCGGATCTGTAAGGAAATAATAGCTTTTTTGAATACCCGGAATGATATCAAAATCAAAGGTAAGAGATATTCTTCTTTTGGCTGCCTCATATTTAAAGGCATCCATGGTGTTGTTGATGAGTTGGCTTATGTCTACATTCATAATCTCAGGAAGCCATTCTCCTGCCTCTAGCTTGGCGGCTGCAAATATATTCTTAAGCTGGAAATCAAGATTGAAAGCTTCGGAATGAATCAGGTGTACCATTGAAATCACACGATCCCAATTTTCTTTTTTTACATCCAGGATACTTCGGCTAAGACCAAGTATTGCTGCAAACGGATTTATTATCTCGTTGGTAATGTTAGAGATAAAATGTGTTTTGAGGGCCTCAGAGTCTTCCAATTTTTTATTCACCTCCTTTAATTGGGCTGTCATTTTTTGCAACTCCAATAAAGATTCCTTGTTTTCTTTGAAACGTCTATCCAGTTCCTTTAATAATTGATCGTCGGTTAGCATGTAGGGGTGTGTTAGGGTTGATTTATTTTTGTTGACAGGTATAGATTTGAATAGTGAGCCTGAGAAACCTGCTATGGTCTTTTTTTTCTCAGTTCTTAAAACCAAAGGAAGTCAAA
>JBEPXC010000033.1:0-22861 GCA_041642035.1 Sphingobacteriia bacterium | reverse complement strand
TCGTCTTTTTTTGCAATAATATCTATCTCCAGAGGGCCCTTCCTCCAGTTAAGCTCCAGAATGGTATATCCCTTTTGCTTGAGGAAGCCTGAGGCTAAGAGTTCACCGCTTTTACCCAGTTCGTGCTTTTCTGCCATGGGTTATTTTTTTGGTGCCGACTATTTTTTCAACAACAAGGTCAATGATAAGAGGATATAGAAAACAATTATTAGGGGCAGGGCAAAAATGCCAAGAAATATGACTGCCAATATGCTGAATATAACAAATATATACCTGATCTGGTTTTCTTTAAAGGAGAAATTTTTAAACTTTAGTGAAAATAAAGGGAGGGTAGACACCAGAAGCGTTGAAGACACCAGGGTGAGCACCAGCAGAAAGATAAACCCCTGGCTGAGCTGTTGGAAAAAAGCATATAAAAAATGCTGCTCTGATCCATAATGGAGAATGATGGGCAGCGAAACAAAAAACAGTGCATTGGCAGGGGTAGGCAAACCTATAAACTGTTCGCTTTGCCTGTCGTCGATATTGAATATGGCCAGCCGTAAAGCCGAGAATATTATAATTAAAAATGCTGTAAAGGGCAATAAGTCAAGCCCGTATATATTTCCCCATCCGGCAGGAACGTTGGCCTGCATATAGCTGTAAACAATAAACGAAGGTACAAGACCAAAGCTTACCAGGTCGGCCAGCGAATCGAGTTCTTTACCAATGGCACTGTAGGCATTTAATATCCGGGCCGAAAAGCCATCCAGAAAATCAAATACAGACGCCAGCAGCACTAAAATGGCGGCAATATGCAGCAGACCTTCAAAAACAAAAACCAGGGCAACACTGCCGCTTAATAAATTCAAACTCGTTAGGGTATTGGGTACAAATCTTTTAATTATCATAAAAAAAAATTATTTGAAATCTTTTCCTGTTTGTCTTTGTTTGTATTATTGTTTATATTTGAAAAACTCATCGCTATGAATGCAGCCGAATTTGAAAATATTCCTATAAAGGAAAAAATATATCTGGTTTTTGAGCATGGCAATGAAATTGCCGGGCGTCAATTCCTGTATTTCAACATTAAGCTTTACACCTTATTTGGCTTCTTTGCCGAGGTTTGGTATATTCCTAACAGCAATAAGATAGATAAAGTTGAAATTCTTACCACCGACGAAATATTGAGCCTGTACAAAAATGAATTTGATATTTCAGAATTGTTAAGCTAATTGCCTGTAAAATTAGACTTTTTGTTAATATATGCATTTATTTTTTTAATCGCTTATCTTTGCACCTGGTGGGGGTTGATTTTCTTTTCAAACTATCCGAACGCTCTTTTTCCTCAACCACCTTCTCTTTTTGTGTAATCTAAGCTTTTTATTTATGAATCATGTATTTCACAGGTTTTTTCCTGTGTTGATGCTGTTGGCTGTTATATTCAGTGTGCAGGCACAGACCCCCTCCCTAACCCTTGAACAAATCTGGAAAGATGATTGCTTTTCCCCCAAAACCATAAGGCTGGGCAAAAGTATGCAGGGTGGAGAACATTATACCGTAGTAGAAGACAGGTATAAAATTAACAAGTATGAATACGCTAGTGGTAAGCTTGAGAAAACTCTTTTAGATATTGAGGGTAAAATAACCAACGAAGAGGGCGATTCATTAAAAATAGACAACTATCTTTTTGACCCACAGGAAAATCAAATACTTATTGCTACTGAAACAGAAGCTATTTTCAGACATTCCTCTGTTTCTCATTTTTATCTTGTTGATTTAGCAAGTGGGCAGGTAGAACCCTTATCGTTGGGTGGAAAGCAGCGATTGCCCAGGTTTTCGCCTGATGGGAGCAAAATTGCTTTTGTAAGAGATAATAATATTTTCCTTAGAGCCATCGATAGCGACAAAGAAATTCAGATTACACACGACGGGCTATACAACCATATCATTAACGGCACAACCGACTGGGTGTATGAAGAGGAGTTTAGTTTCACCCTGGGACATCAATGGTCGCCCGACAGCAAACACCTTGCATTTTATAAATTTGAAGAGTCTCAGGTGAAAGAGTTTAATATGCTGCTATATGGAAACCTGTATCCCGATGAACATCGTTTTAAGTATCCAAAAGCAGGCGAGGACAACGCACTGGTTAGCGTGCATATTTATAACCTTGAAACAGAAGAAACCATCAAAACAGATATGGGCGAACAAACCAATCAATACATACCCCGTATCAGGTGGACCACAGATTCGGAAGTTCTTGCTGTTTATAGGTTGAATAGACACCAGAACCACCTGGAAATTCTTGCTGCTAACGCTGCCACAGGCGCTGCAAGAGTTTTATATGAAGAGAAAAACAAGTATTATATAGATATTAATGATGACCTGTTGTTTACCCCCAATGGTGAATCCTTTATAGTGTCAAGTGAGGCCAATGGATTCAAACACCTTTACCAGTATACTATGCAGGGTGAGTTGGTCAATGCTGTTACTTCCGGGCAGTGGGATGTGAATTCATTTTTGGGATTTGATGAGAAAACCCAAAAGGTATATTTTACCTCCCATGAAGAAAGTCCTCTTGAGAATCATTTGTATAGCATTAATCTTGATGGAAGCAATAAAGCCCGCCTTACCCATGGCGAAGGATATCATTCACCTTCCTTTTCAAACAACTTTAAGTATTTTCTTAACAATTATTCAACCATCAATACCCCTCCGGTTTACTCCCTGCATGCTGCAGATGGCTCGCTGATCAAAGTACTGGAAGATAACGACGCACTGAAACAAAAAACAGAAAATCACCATTATGAACAGGTGAGTTTTATAAAAATCCCGTTAGAGGAGCAGTTGGAGTTAAATGCATGGGTGCTGCACCCACCTGATTTTAATCCCGCAAAGGAATATCCTGTGTTTATGTATGTATATGGAGGCCCGGGCTCACAAACCGTAACAGACCGATGGAATGCAAACAATGGTGCCTGGTTTCAGATGCTGGCACAGATGGGCTATATCGTAGTATCTGTTGACAACAGGGGTACTGGTGCAAGAGGGGAGGAGTTTAGGAAAATGACCTATATGCAACTGGGAAAATACGAAACAGAAGATTTGATCCATGCAGCAACCTACCTGGGTTCTTTGGAGTATATCGATGCACAGCGCATTGGGATTTTCGGCTGGAGTTATGGGGGTTATTTATCCTCCCTATGCATTACCAAAGGAGCCGATGTTTTTGCAGCGGCTATTGCTGTAGCTCCTGTTACCACATGGCGCTTTTACGACACTGTTTATACAGAGCGTTATATGCGCACACCCCAAGAAAACCCTGATGGGTATGACGACAACTCACCCATAAACCATGTGGATAAAATAAAGGGCAATTATTTGCTTGTGCATGGATCTGCCGATGATAATGTCCACTATCAGAATACCATGGAAATGGTTTCTGCTCTTACAGAAGCTGACGTTGATTTTGAACTGATGATTTATCCCAATCATAACCATGGCATCCGCGGAGGGAATAGCCGATTGCACCTCTACCGAATGATGACGGACTTTCTTGCACGTAATCTTTTAAATAAGCAAGGAACACAAGATACGTAAACAGGCTGAAAAAAAAATAGTTGCATGGGTTCATCCCATTTTCTGTTTGGTTTTATGGCAAATTTGCATTGGGGTTGAAAGTTTTTTTTATTTTCTTTGACAATAACAAATCTATTTGTAATTTTGCAGCCCGTTTTAGTGAAACTTTTCAAGAAAATATATTGTAATTTTAAAAGAAAGAGGTTAACATGATTATTGTTCCTATCAAAGAAGGCGAAAACATTGACAGAGCTTTGAAAAAGCTTAAAAGGAAATTTGAGAAAACAGGTATCCTGAAAGAATTGCGTGAAAGACAAAAATTCACCAAGCCATCTGTTGTAAAAAGAGAGCAGAGAATCAAAGCTCAATATGTACAACATTTAAGAGACGAAAGCGAAGGTATATAACCAACAATTTCATACGACTCTTTTCTCAGGTATAGTAAAGGAAGATTCTTTTGTTGAGTATATTTTTAAGTATATTAGCAAAAGATTCTTTTTTTATGATGGTAAATGAGTTTTTAAAATTTCTGACGTATGAAAGAAGATATTCTGTTCATACTATTGAAGCCTATAAAAATGATTTGGGGCAATTTGGCGGATACCTTATACAGCAATTTAATGAATTGCCGGAAAAGGCCACATCTGTGCAAATCCGAAGTTGGTTATCAGGCCTGATGCAGGCCAAAATCAGTCCCCGTACGTTAACGCGAAAAATTTCATCCTTACGGGCTTTTTATACTTTTGTTGAAAACCAAAACCTACTGGATTATAATCCAATGGACAAGGTGTCGGTTCCTAAAGTACCCAGAAATCTAACCGTATACGTTTCACAAGAAAATCTGGCAACGCTCTTTGACGATTTTGAATTTGCTGATGATTATAAAGGCATACGAGACCGATTGATATTGGAAATGTTTTATTGTACCGGAATGCGATTATCAGAGCTTACCGGATTAAGGCATGGCGATTTTTCTGTGCATAGCCATCAAATAAAGGTTCGGGGAAAAGGAAACAAGGAAAGAATTATACCAATGGTTGATTCTCTGAAATCTACTTATAATAGGTATAAGGCTGAACAGGAAAAGTATTTTTCCTGTTTGCCTACTGATTATTTATTTGTAAGTGATAAGGGCAAAAAAATGTATCCCAAACTTGTTTATCGTGTGGTAAATTTCTATCTTAGCTGCATAGCAACTGTAAGTAAACGCAGTCCGCATGTCCTTAGGCATAGCTTTGCTACCCACATGTTAAACAATGGTGCCGATATAAATGCCATTAAAGATTTACTGGGTCATTCGAGCTTAAGTGCGACTGAAGTTTATACACACAATACAGTTGAAAAAATAAAATCAGTTTATAAACAAGCCCATCCAAAGGCATAAATCAAGGAGGATGACTATGAAAGTGTTAATTAGTTCATTGCATTTTAAAGCTGATGCAAAATTGGAAAACTTTATCCGCGAAAAGGTAACCAAAGTAAGCAGCTTATTTGATGGGGTAATAGCGAGTGACGTAATATTAAAGGTAGACCAATCATCGTCCAACGACAACAAGATTGCAGAGATACGTTTGCAGATTCCTGGCAATGATTTATTTGCCAAGAAACAAGCCAAAACATTTGAAGAAGCAATTGATAGCACTGTCGATGCATTAAAGAAACAAATTACCAGGCATAAAGAGAAGGTAAAAGGCATTTAAAAGTCTTGTCAATAGCCCAAAAGAGATTAAAGATAAAAAAAATAAATATTTTTTTGGTAGGTTTTAAATCTTTCGTACATTTGCAGACCTTTTTGAAGGGTCTGCATTTTTCATGTTCTTTGAATAATTAATCAGCAAAATTTATTGATAAATCAAATGCCGATGTAGCTCAGTTGGCCAGAGCATCTGATTTGTAATCAGACGGTCGGGGGTTCGAATCCCTCCATCGGCTCATTGAAAAAGCAATTATTTTAGCTGGGGGGGTTCCAGAGTGGTTAAATGGGGCAGACTGTAAATCTGTTGGCTACGCCTTCGGAGGTTCGAATCCTTCCCCCCCCACTTTTTAAATTGCGGAAGTAGCTCATCCGGTAGAGCGACAGCCTTCCAAGCTGTAGGTGGCGGGTTCGAGTCCCGTCTTCCGCTCCATAATATAATGAATGCCGACGTAGCTCAGGGGTAGAGCGTTTCCTTGGTAAGGAAGAGGTCATGGGTTCAATTCCCATCGTTGGCTCAAAGGTGAAATCTTTAATACAAGTCTAAAGCATTTATAGAATCCCTTTTTTAAAATTTAAACATCCTGTTAGATATGGCAAAAGAAAAATTTGTAAGAAGTAAACCGCACGTGAATATTGGAACCATTGGTCACGTTGACCACGGTAAAACCACCCTCACCGCTGCAATCACAATGGTTTTGGCAAGTAAAGGTCTCTCTGAAATCAGAAGCTTTGACTCAATCGACAACGCACCAGAAGAAAAAGAAAGAGGTATCACTATCAATACTGCTCACGTAGAGTATCAGACGGCTAATCGTCACTATGCTCACGTGGACTGCCCTGGTCACGCCGACTATGTTAAGAACATGGTTACGGGTGCCGCCCAAATGGACGGTGCTATCCTTGTTGTTGCCGCTACCGATGGTCCTATGCCACAAACCCGCGAGCACATCCTGCTGGCACGTCAGGTAGGTGTACCTCAATTGGTTGTTTTCATGAATAAGGTTGACCTTGTTGATGATGAAGAACTTCTTGAACTTGTTGAAATGGAAATCAGAGATCTTCTTTCTTTCTACGATTTCGATGGCGATAATATCCCCGTTATCCAGGGTTCTGCCTTGGGTGGCCTTAATGCTGAAGAGAAATGGGTTGATAAAATCATGGAGCTTATGGATGCTGTTGATAGCTTTATTCCTGAGCCAGTACGTGAAGTTGACAAACCATTCCTTATGCCTGTTGAAGACGTTTTCTCTATTACCGGTCGTGGTACTGTTGCTACGGGTAGAATTGAAACCGGCGTTATCAACTCTGGTGACCCAGTAGAAATCATTGGTATGGGTGCTGAAAAACTCAAGTCTGTTGTTACAGGTGTTGAGATGTTCCGCAAAATCCTTGACCGTGGTGAAGCTGGTGACAACACTGGTTTGCTACTCAGAGGTATTGACAAGAATGAAATTACCCGTGGTATGGTAATCGTTAAGCCTGGTTCTGTAACTCCTCACCGCAAATTTAAAGCTGAGGTTTATGTATTGAAAAAAGAAGAAGGTGGTCGTCACACTCCATTTGGCAACAAATATCGCCCACAGTTTTTCTTCCGTACAACTGACGTTACCGGTGAAATCTACATGCCCGAAGGACGTGAGATGGTTATGCCTGGTGATAACCTTACCATTACGGTTGAACTTATTGCTGACATCGCAATGGATAAAGGTTTGCGTTTTGCAATCCGTGAAGGTGGTCGGACAGTAGGTGCAGGCCAGGTAACTGAACTTTTGGATTAGCATTTTAACGACTAAGCTACTATAGGAGGGAGGCCTGGCCTCCCTCATCAATACGGGTGTAGCTCAATTGGTAGAGTAGCGGTCTCCAAAACCGTTGGTTGTGGGTTCAAGTCCTACCACCCGTGCAAAATATTAGAGTATTTAGTTATCGATACTTAATCCTGTTGTGAGCAGGAATAAGACCATCTGACAAATTAAAAAACAAAAAGACAGATGAATAAAATGGTTAATTATTTCAAGGAAACTTACGACGAACTTATCAACAAAGTTTCCTGGCCTACCTGGAGTGAGCTGCAAAGTAGCGCAGTTGTTGTATCTATTGCTTCCCTTATAATCGCAGTCGTGGTTTATCTGATGGATATAACGTTTAGCTCCGTTCTAAAGCAATTTTATAAACTTTTCCTTTAAAGAGGAGAGGTCTTTAATTTGCTTACTGAATATTCTAATATTCATCCTTCTTAAATCAGTAGCAAATAAAACCGGAAAAATTTCCTATTCTTTAGTATGAGCGAACAACAAGTTAAAAAGTGGTATGTAGTTAGGGCGGTTAGTGGTAGCGAAAAGAAAGTGAAGCAATTCATCGAAAGCGAAATCAGCCGTCTGGGACTTGGTGAATATATATCGCAAGTACTGATTCCCATGGAAAAAGTTTATCAGGTACGTAAAGGTAAGAAAGTAAGTGCCGAGCGCAATTATTTTCCCGGATACGTTCTGATTGAAGCTGTTCTCAATGGTGAAGTACCACATATCATTAAATCTATTCCTGGTGTTTTAGGTTTCCTGGGTTCTGGTGGAGAGGCTGTTCCTCTCAGAGAACACGAGGTGCAAAGAATACTGGGTAAAGTTGATGAACTCTCCCAAAAAGAAGAAGAATTAAACATTCCTTTTATAGTTGGTGAAAGCGTAAAGGTAACCGATGGTCCTTTTAGTAGTTTTACAGGTGTAATTGAAGAGATAAACCAGGAGAAGAAAAAACTCAAGGTTATGGTTAAAATCTTCGGTAGAAAAACCCCTCTGGAACTAAGTTTCATGCAAGTAGAGAAGGAGTAACGGGAAGAATGTTATTGGTAAGAGATCCCCTTACATTATAAACTATATTTAAAATGGCAAAAGAAGTAAGTGCGCTTATAAAACTGCAAATCAAAGGAGGAGCTGCCAACCCGTCACCACCAGTAGGACCAGCACTAGGTTCCAAAGGGGTAAACATCATGGAGTTTTGCAAGCAGTTCAATGCCCGTACGCAGGATAAGGCAGGAAAAGTTATTCCTGTGATCATTACTGTTTACAAGGATAAATCCTTTGTTTTTATCATTAAGACACCCCCTGTTGCAATACAGTTAAGAGATGCAGCAAAAATCAAATCCGGTTCTGCTGAACCCAACCGTACCAAAGTGGCTACCATTGCATGGGAGCAGGTACAGAGTATAGCAGAAGACAAAATGCCTGATTTGAACTGTTTTACTGTTGAATCTGCCATGAGAATGGTGGCTGGTACGGCAAGAAGTATGGGTATCAAAATTAAAGGAAATCCTCCCTATTAAACCTGTTTGAAGAAATCAAACCGGTTATTTTTTAATCAAAGCTTAACGGAATCTTAAAATGGCTAAATTAACAAAAAACCACAAGGAAGCTTTAGCTAAATTTGATAAAAATGCTGTTTATTCCTTATCTGATGCAGCAGGTGTTGTCAAAAAAATATCCTATACAAAATTTGACTCATCGGTAGATTTAGATATACGCCTAGGTGTTGACCCACGTAAAGCCAATCAAATGGTGCGTGGTATCGTTACCCTTCCGCATGGAACCGGAAAAACAGTCAGGGTGTTAGTATTATGTACACCCGACAAGGAAGAAGAAGCTAAAGCCGCCGGAGCTGATTACGTTGGTTTGGATGAATACATTGCTAAAATCAAAAGTGGATGGACCGATGTAGACGTTGTGATTACTATGCCCAGTATTATGCCTAAAGTAGGTGCCCTGGGACGTATTCTTGGACCTCGCGGACTCATGCCCAACCCCAAAACCGGCACAGTTACCATGGAAATTGGTAAAGCAGTGCAGGATGTAAAAGGCGGTAAAATTGATTTTAAGGTGGATAAATTTGGTATTGTTCATGCTTCAATCGGTAAAGTATCTTTTGATCAAGATAAACTGATAGACAATGCCAAAGAAATTATCCAAACCATAGTCAGATTGAAACCCGCTGCTGCAAAAGGAACTTATGTGAAAAGTATATTCTTATCCTCTACCATGAGTCCCGGTATCGCAGTAGAACCCAAATCAGTTACTTTATAATATGAACGGCCTGCCTTTAGCAGGGCATTGTCTAAAAGACGGTGAAACTTATGAAAAAAGAAGATAAATTTCAGGTAATTGAGTCGATCACCGAAAAGTTGAAAAACAACGACGTTTTTTATCTTACAGATACTTCTCAACTGGATGTGGAAACCATAAACAGACTCAGAAGACTGTGCTATAGAAGGAATGTTTCGATGCAAGTTGTCAAGAATACTCTCTTGCGTAAAGCTATGGAGAATTCCGATAAGCCGTTTGAGAAACTATTTGATGTGCTCAAAGGAGCCACATCGATTATGGTTTCCGATACCGGAAATATTCCAGCAAAACTCATCAAAGAGTTTCGCAAAAACAGTCCTAAGCCTATTTTGAAAGGTGCTTACGTTCAGGAATCTATTTACATTGGCGACGACCAATTGGATGTTCTTGGAAACCTTAAATCTAAGGAAGAACTGCTCGGTGAAATTATTGGCTTGCTTCAGTCTCCCGCAATTAATGTAATTTCCGCTCTTAAATCCGGTGGTAATACTATTGCAGGTGTATTGAAAACTCTTTCTGAGAAAGAAGAGTAAAAGAATTTAAACGATAATCAGATAATTAATTAGAAACCCAATTAAAATTATAATAAAATGGCAGATTTAAAATCTTTCGCAGAACAATTAGTTAATCTTACTGTTAAAGAGGTTAATGAACTTGCGCAAATTCTCAAAGACGAGTATGGTATCGAGCCTGCTGCTGCACCTGTTGCTATTGCTGCTGCTGGTGGTGGTGCTGAAGCCGCTGTTGAAGAAGAGCAAACTGAATTTGATGTAATCCTCAAAGCAGCCGGATCTTCTAAACTTGCTGTGGTTAAACTCGTTAAAGAACTTACCAGCCTTGGCCTTAAAGAAGCAAAAGAATTGGTTGACAGTGCTCCCAAAGCAGTAAAAGAGCAAGTTACCAAAGACGAAGCAGAATCCCTTAAAAAACAATTGGAAGAAGCCGGCGCTGAAGTTGAGATAAAGTAAATAGTTTATTAAAACTCTTAAGGATTAGACTTCTGCCGGATAATTATTCGCTGTAGAAGTCTAACCTTTATTGTTGTTTATATTTGTTTACTCCTTATTGTTTTTTATTAACAACAAACTTTTATACCTTGGCCTCAACAACTTCAAAAAACAAAAGATTAAACTTCGGCTCGGTTACCAGGCGTTTTGCTTACCCTGATTTTCTCGAAGTACAAGTAAAGTCATTCCAGGATTTTTTCCAGCTGGAAACCACCCCTGAAAATCGTAAAGACGAAGGATTGTTTAAAGTGTTTGCTGAGAATTTTCCGATCTCTGATGCAAGAAACAACTTCGTTCTCGAATTTCTCGATTACTTTATTGACCCTCCTAAATATTCAATCCAGGAATGTATTGAGAGAGGGCTTACACATAGTGTACCGCTTAAAGCAAAATTGAAGCTGTATTGCACTGACCCTGAACACGAAGACTTTGAAACGATTATCCAGGATGTTTATCTTGGAACCATCCCATATATGACCCCTAAAGGCACTTTTGTTATTAATGGTGCCGAAAGAGTCGTTGTATCCCAATTGCACAGATCTCCCGGAGTATTTTTCGGTACCAGTGTGCATGCCAATGGTACACAACTCTACAGTGCCCGAATTATCCCTTTTAAAGGATCATGGATTGAGTTTGCTACAGACATTAATAATGTCATGTATGCTTATATCGACAGAAAGAAAAAACTCCCCGTCACTACTCTACTTAGGGCTATTGGCTTTGAAAGCGATAAAGAGATTCTTGAAATCTTTAATCTTGCTGACGAAGTAAAAGTTAGCAAAACGGGTCTTAAAAAATACGTTGGACGTAAACTTGCGGCCAGGGTTTTAAGATCATGGATTGAGGATTTTGTTGATGAAGATACCGGGGAGGTAGTTTCCATTGAAAGAACTGAAGTTATCATTGACCGTGAAACGGTTCTTGAAAACGATCATATAGATTCCATAGTTGATTCAGGCGTAAAAAATATCATTCTTCATAAAGAAGATTTAAACCTGGGCGATTATGCTTTAATATATAATACCCTTCAGAAAGATACCACCAACTCAGAAAAAGAAGCTGTTGAATTTATCTATAGGTTGCTTCGCAACGCCGATCCCCCAGATGATGAAACCGCAAGAGGAATGATTGAAAAATTGTTCTTTTCTGACAAACGTTACGACCTTGGAGATGTTGGACGATATAGAATCAATAAAAAATTGAATCTGAATACCGATCCTGAAACACGTGTGTTGACCAAGGAAGATATTATTAGTATTGTAAAATATCTCATTGAGCTTGTAAACGCCAAAGCTGATGTTGACGATATTGACCACCTTAGTAATCGTCGTGTACGTACTGTTGGTGAGCAATTGTATGCTCAGTTTGGTGTTGGTCTGGCTCGTATGGCCCGTACTATTAGAGAACGGATGAATGTTAGAGATAATGAGGTTTTTGCGCCAACAGATCTTATTAATGCTAAGACCCTGTCTTCTGTAATTAATTCCTTCTTTGGTACCAATCAGCTTTCTCAGTTTATGGACCAAACCAATCCTCTGGCAGAACTTACGCATAAGCGACGTATGTCAGCTTTGGGACCTGGTGGTCTTAGCCGTGAGAGAGCCGGTTTTGAGGTACGTGACGTTCATTTTACCCACTACGGAAGGCTTTGTACTATTGAAACACCGGAAGGTCCGAACATTGGTCTTATTTCATCCCTGTGTGTTTACGCCAAGGTGAACGAATTGGGATTTATTGAAACACCATATTTTAAACTGGAAGATGGCAAAGTAAATTTTGATAAACCTCCGGTATATTTGTCTGCTGAAGAAGAAGAAGAAAATATCATTAGTCAGGCCAATGTCCCTATGGATGATAAAGGGAATTTCGAACATGAATTGATAAAAGCACGTTTCCAGGCTGACTATCCAATTGTTGAACCTAAAAAGGTGCAACTGATGGATGTTGCACCAAACCAGATTGCTTCTATTGCTGCTTCTCTGATTCCTTTTCTGGAACATGATGATGCCAACCGGGCCTTGATGGGAAGTAACATGATGCGTCAGGCTGTGCCACTGCTCAACCCCGAAGCACCTATTGTAGGTACGGGTCTTGAAGCCAAAGTTGCCGAGGATAGCCGTGTTCTGTTACATGCCGAAGGAGATGGTATCGTAGAGTATGTTGATGCTGAAAACATTGTTATTCGTTATTCGCGAAATGATGAAGAAAAACTTGTAAGTTTCGATGATGATGTAAAAACCTATTCACTTACTAAATTCGCTAAAACCAACCAAAGTACCTGTATCAACCTCAAACCCATTGTTCACAAGGGCCAAAAGGTTGCTAAAGGTCAACTGCTCAGTGAAGGTTATGCTACTAAAAATGGTGAGCTTGCCATCGGTCGTAACCTCAAAGTGGCGTTTATGCCCTGGAAAGGATACAACTTTGAGGATGCAATTGTAATATCCGAAAAGATTGTTCGTGACGACATCTTTACCTCTATCCACATCGAAGAGTTTTCTCTGGATGTTCGCGATACCAAACGTGGAGTAGAAGAACTTACCAGTGATATTCCCAATGTTAGTTCCGAAGCCATTAAGGATCTGGATGAAAATGGTCTGATACGGATTGGCGCAGAAGTAAATGAAGGTGATATTCTTATTGGAAAGATTACTCCTAAGGGAGAAACCGATCCAACCCCTGAAGAGAAATTGCTTAGAGCAATCTTTGGTGATAAAGCGGGTGATGTAAAAGATGCATCGCTTAAGGCACCCCCATCAACAAAAGGGGTCGTTATCGACAAGAAACTTTTCTCAAGGGTTTTCAAGGATAAAAAAGCCAAAACCAAGGAGAAAATTATCATTGAGAAGCTTGATGATGAATTCAACAGAGAGATCATGGAGTTGAAAGCCAAATTGGTGGATAAACTCATTGTTCTGGTAAGTGGTAAAACCTCGCAGGGTGTTTCTAACAGTCTGAAAGAGGTTGTGGTTCCTAAGGGTACTAAATTTACACAGAAGATTCTGCAAGGCATTGATTATGCGATTATCAATCCCAACAACTGGACTACCGATAAGCAGAAAAATGATCTTGTAAAAGAATTGTTGCACAACTATTCTATTAAATATAAGGACATTCTGGGTACTTATAACCGTAAGAAGTTTACTGCCACCGTTGGTGATGAACTACCCGCAGGTATTGTTCAGCTTGCCAAAATATATCTTGCCAAAAAGCGTAAGCTTAAAGTTGGTGATAAAATGGCAGGTCGACATGGCAACAAAGGTATTGTAGCGCGTATTGTAAGACATGAAGACATGCCTTTTCTCGAAGACGGAACTCCTGTGGATATCGTTCTAAACCCCTTAGGTGTACCTTCAAGGATGAACCTTGGACAGATCTATGAGACTGTTCTTGCCTGGGCAGGTGAAAAATTAGGAGAAACCTATGCTACTCCAATTTTTGATGGTGCCAACATAGACCAGATTAACGAACTGATGCGTAAAGCCGGTCTGCCGGATAACGGAAAAGTTTATCTCTATGATGGGGGTACAGGCGAAAGATTTGACCAACCCGCAACTGTAGGTATTATTTATATGCTTAAGCTGGGGCACATGGTTGATGATAAGATGCACGCCCGTTCAATCGGACCCTATTCACTAATCACTCAACAGCCTCTTGGTGGTAAAGCACAATTTGGTGGACAGCGTTTTGGTGAGATGGAAGTTTGGGCATTAGAAGCATTTGGTGCTGCTAATATCCTTCAGGAAATTCTCACTGTAAAATCTGATGATGTAATTGGCCGTGCCAAGGCTTATGAAACCATTGTTAAAGGTGACAATATGCCCTCTCCGGGTGTTCCTGAATCTTTCAATGTGCTTGTTCATGAGCTTCGTGGTCTTGGTCTTGATATCAAATTTGAATAAACATTATACTCCGACAAAGCTGCCATGGCTGCTTTGTCGGAGCATTACCTTCAACAGGCCGTGCTTGTTGAATTGAGTATATAGCTACAATTTCAAATATAACAACTTCCTATGGCTTTCAGAAAAGAATCCAACGTAAAAAGCAACTTCTCTCAGATAACCATCAGCCTTGCATCTCCTGAATCAATACTTGAAAGATCACACGGAGAAGTAATGAAGCCAGAGACCATTAACTACCGTACCTACAAGCCCGAAAGAGATGGTTTGTTTTGCGAAAGAATATTTGGTCCCGTAAAAGATTGGGAATGTCACTGCGGTAAATACAAGCGTATCCGTTATAAGGGTATTGTTTGCGACCGATGTGGTGTAGAAGTTACAGAGAAGAAGGTAAGGAGAGAGAGAATGGGGCACATAAAACTTGTGGTTCCTGTTGCTCATATCTGGTTTTTCAGATCATTGCCCAACAAAATAGGCTACCTGTTGGGTATGCCATCAAAAAAACTTGATCAGATTATTTATTATGAGAGATATGTTATTGTAAACGCTGGCGTAAAATCCGGTGAGTTTAACTATCTCGATTTTCTTACAGAGGAGGAGTATTTCAGCATTCTGGAAACCCTTCCCAAAGACAACCAGTTGCTCGATGATAAGGATCCTGAGAAATTTGTCGCCATGATGGGTGCCGAAGCTCTTAAGGAATTGCTTGTACGGCTTGATTTAGATCAGTTGTCATACGATTTACGTCATAAAGCCAATACTGAAACATCGCAACAAAGAAAAGCCGATGCATTGAAGCGTTTGCAAGTTGTTGAAGCTTTCCGTGAAGCACAAACCCGCATGGAGAACCGTCCCGAGTGGATGATCGTTGATGTTGTTCCGGTAATCCCACCCGAACTCAGACCTTTGGTACCTCTTGACGGTGGTCGTTTTGCCACCAGTGACCTCAATGACCTGTATCGGCGTGTGATCATACGCAATAACAGACTTAAACGATTAATTGAAATCAAAGCGCCCGATGTAATTCTTCGGAATGAAAAACGAATGTTGCAGGAAGCTGTGGATTCTCTCTTTGATAACTCCAGAAAGACCAATGCTGTTAAGACTGAATCCAATCGTCCTCTCAAGTCATTGAGCGATAGTTTAAAAGGTAAACAGGGACGTTTTCGTCAAAACCTTCTTGGTAAGAGGGTTGACTACTCCGCCCGTTCGGTTATTGTGGTAGGTCCTGAACTTAAGCTGCATGAATGCGGTTTACCCAAGGAAATGGCTTCAGAGCTGTTTAAGCCTTTCATCATTCGCAAGATGCTCGAGAGAGGTATTGTGAAAACAGTGAAATCGGCCAAGAAGATCGTTGACCGTAAAGATCCTGTGGTATGGGATATTTTGGAAAACGTATTGAAAGGACACCCTGTATTACTTAACCGTGCTCCTACACTACACCGTTTAGGTATCCAGGCTTTCCAGCCCAAATTGATTGAAGGAAAGGCAATCCAGTTGCACCCACTCGTTTGTACGGCTTTCAATGCCGACTTCGATGGCGACCAGATGGCTGTTCACGTGCCACTGGGCAACGCCGCTATCCTTGAAGCACAGCTTCTGATGCTTGCATCTCATAACATCCTTAACCCTGCCAACGGAGCTCCTATCGCGGTGCCTTCTCAGGACATGGTTTTGGGTCTATACTATATGACCAAAGCCAGAAAGAACACGCCAGAATTCCCTGTAAAAGGTGAAGGGCTGACTTTTTATGGACCCGAAGAGGTTATCATTGCTTACAACGAAAAAGCTGTCGATCTTCATTCCATCATCAAAGTTAAGGTAAGAGTGATCGAAGATGGTTACCTGGTGAAGAAAATCGTCGAGACGACTCCCGGTCGCGTTATGTTTAACGAAGTAGTTCCCGAAGAATATGGTTTTATTAACCAGCTTCTCACCAAAAAGGCACTGCGTGATATCATTGGTGGTATCATGAAAGTGACCGGAATTGCCCGTTCATCTAAATTCCTTGACGATATAAAAGACTTAGGTTTTATGATGGCATTCAGAGGAGGACTTTCCTTTAATCTGGGTGATATTATTGTACCCCCAGAGAAGGAAATTCTAATCAATGAAGCCAACGAACAGGTAGATGAGGTTCGAGGTAACTACAGCATGGGTTTCATCACCAATAACGAACGGTACAATCAGATTATTGACATCTGGACACATACCAATGCCAAACTCACCAAAGTACTTATTGACCGTACTACCAATGACAATCAGGGCTTTAACCCTGTGTATATGATGCTAGACTCCGGTGCCCGGGGTTCAAAAGAGCAGATTCGTCAGCTCTCTGGCATGAGGGGTCTAATGGCAAAACCACAGAAATCTGGTGCAAAAGGGGGTGAGATTATTGAAAACCCTATCCTCTCTAATTTTAAGGAAGGTCTCTCGGTGTTGGAATACTTTATTTCAACCCACGGTGCCCGAAAGGGTCTTGCTGATACGGCACTTAAAACTGCCGATGCAGGTTATCTTACCCGTAGGCTTGTAGACGTTTCGCAGGATGTTATTGTTAATGAAAGCGACTGTGGTACCTTAAGAGGTCTTACCGCTACGGCACTAAAAAACAATGAAGATACCGTGGAAACTCTTTACGAAAGAATTCTGGGACGTACAGCACTGCAAAATATTATTGATCCTACCACTGGAGAAACAATCATTTCATCGGGAGATGAGCTGACTGAAGAAATCAGCCAGAAGATTGAAGAGTCTCCAATTGAAGCCGTAGAGATCAGATCGGTATTGACCTGTGAATCCAAGCATGGTGTTTGTGCCAAGTGCTATGGCCGAAACCTGGCTACCGGTAGAATGGTACAAAAAGGTGAAGCCGTAGGGGTTATTGCCGCACAGTCTATCGGTGAACCCGGTACTCAGCTTACCCTTCGTACATTCCACGTTGGGGGTACTGCCAGCAACATCGCTACTTCATCAAAAATCAATGCCAAGTATGGCGGTCTTCTCGAAATTGATGAATTACGTGCTGTACCCTATACCTCTGCTGAAGGTCGCGATTACTTTGTCGTTATTGGTCGTTCTGCTGAGATGCGTATTTTGGATAAAAACACACGCATGGTTCTTACCACACAGAATATTCCCTACGGGGCCAACCTGTATTTCGAACATGGCAGTGAAGTGAATAGTGGTGATCTTATCTGCGAATGGGATCCATACAATGCCGTTATCGTTTCTGAAGTTACCGGTAAGATTGTTTATAATAACATGATTGAAGGCACAACTTTCCGTACCGACTCCGACGAACAAACCGGATACTACGAAAAGGTTATTATCGAGAGCAAGGATAAAACCCGTAACCCCTCTATTAGTGTGGTAAATGCCGATGGCGAGATTTTGCGTAGTTATGATATGCCTGTTGGAGCACACATTGTGATTTCTGACAACAAGGAAATCATTACCGGTTCTATCATAGCTAAAATCCCCCGTGCCATTGGGAAATCCGGTGATATCACCGGTGGTTTACCACGTATTACTGAGTTATTTGAAGCCCGTAACCCCTCAGATCCTGCTGTGGTATCTGAAATTGATGGGGTGGTGTCTTTTGGAAAGAAAATCAAACGCGGTAACCGCGAAGTTATTATTACTTCCAAAACAGGTGACGAGAAACACTACCTGGTTCCCTTGTCAAAACAGATTCTTGCCCAGGAGAACGACTTTGTTAAAGCCGGAACATCACTCTCTGATGGTCCTATTACTCCTGCTGATATCCTTGCTATTAAAGGACCCACTGCTGTTCAGGAATATATAGTGAACGAAGTGCAGGAGGTATATAGAATGCAGGGTGTGAAGATCAACGACAAGCACTTCGAGGTTATCGTAAGACAGATGATGCGTAAGGTTACTATTGAAGATCCAGGCGATACGCGTTTCCTTGAAAATGAAATCATCAATAAGGTTGATTTTATGGAAGAGAACGATTCTGTCTTTGGCAAAAAAGTTGTTGAAGATCCGGGTGACTCTGTTTTAAAACCAGGTCAGATTATCACTTCCCGCAAGCTGCGCGATGAGAACTCTATGTTGAAGCGTAAGGATAAGAAGATTATTGTTGCCCGTGATGCTCATGGTGCTACGGCCCGTCAGCAATTACAGGGTATTACAAGGGCTTCTCTACAGACTAAGAGCTTTATATCAGCTGCATCATTCCAGGAAACAACCAAGGTACTTACTGATGCCGCTGTAAACGCTAAGGTGGATACACTGCAGGGACTGAAAGAAAACGTTATTGTTGGACATTTGATTCCTGCCGGTACAGGCTTACGCGATTACGAGAACATTATTGTAGGTTCAATGGATGAGTACAATCTCTTAATGGCTTCCAAAAAGAAGACAGAAAAGATCGAAGAATAGTTACCCAGATAACCTTATTTACAATCTTAAAACTCAATTCTTATGACAGATAACAAAGTTCAATCACCGCAACTAAATATTGAACTTGGCGACGATGTGGCTGAGGGAGTATATTCTAACATGGCTATGATAACTCATTCCAGTGCAGAATTTGTTGTTGATTTCATCAGGCTTATGCCTGGTATACCGAAAGCAAAGGTGAAGTCAAGGATTGTAATGACTCCACAGCATGCCAAAAGACTTTTGAGAGCCCTTACAGAGAACATCTCAAAGTTTGAAGCTGTGCATGGCAGTATCAAAGAAACTGATGGGGGTAAGGTACCCATCAATTTTGGAGGACCCACTGCTCAGGCATAATTGTTAAACGTCTGTTAAGAATAAAAAAGTCGGCCTGTTGTTACAACAGGCCGACTTTTTTTGTTCAGGCTAATGAATCTTGTATTTTTACTTTGCAATTATTCTACAAAAGGGAAAGGAATTGGTTCGTATATTGAACCGATAAGAGAGTGAGATGAGCTATACGGACTTTGTACTTTTGTAATGCGCTAAAAGTTTTTCCGGATGATTTGTTCCAATTCCTTTGGTTCTTCATGTTCCCATATCAGGACGATATTATTGTGTTGCCAGCTTTGTTTTTCCAGCTTCTCCTTCGAGTCGGTCAACTGCTTTTTATCTTCTTCCGACAAGTATCCTTCAAATAGGCCCACTATCGATTCTACTCTCTCCATTAATTCTTTCTCGTCATCTTTTTTAAATTCTATTACCACAATATTGTTGTCTTCTGACCGCAAAGCGATATAATCTTCAACGCCCACCAGGCTTAAGGCAGCCAGTTGTAGAGCTCCTTCAGGTTTTTCATACCTGCCCGTATACCCTGCCATGAGCATCTCCTGATGTAAAAATGCGAGGTCCCTCTCCTTTTTTTCACAGGAGGTATTTACCAGAAGGATAAAAAATAAAATCGTTAAAACATTCTTTTTCATTTGTCGGATGGTTAGGGGAATTATATATCGTATTAGGGTTTTATAAACTTGATTGCTTCAGACTCTATTGCAGGAGTATTTCTAATCAATTGCAGAATATAATTCCCGGAATTCAGACCTGAGATATTAATATGCCGGGTGGGACTGTTGATATGCATCATTTGTTTTCCGGTCATGTCGTATATGATTGCCAAAGAAGGTTTACGCTTGTAATTGATTCGTAGAATATTCCCATAATCTTTAATGAAAACGGTACTGCTGATATTTTCTGTAGGTATATTTGAAATGGAAGTAAGGGTATCCGATACCTGAATGTAATCTATTTTAATGAGGGTGTCGCTGCCCGCATCGTTATGTGCCACGAGGGTAACGGTATACTCGCCGGGTTCTTTGAAAATCACGGAAGGTTCAGCACTGCTGGCAGAAGTAACCTCCAGAAACTCTACCTCCATAGGCTCAATAAGCCATTGATAGGTGTTGAAGGTGTGGTCAGGGGTGCTGGTATTATAGAATTTCACCGTTTCGTTGATCATGGGGGTAGTGTCTTCTGCATAAAAACCTGCTACAGGAGCTTCAGAGATAAGCCGATAAACGTCTCTGTACCGCAGGCTGAAAGGTATAAGCGTTCCATCATCAGATAAGCTAAAGCTTGCTTCCATAACAGGGAACTTCTCATCTTTGGCAAGCCATTTAAATATTATGGTAGTTCTTTTAATGCTTAAGGGTTCGGGCAGGGAAGCCATATAGAGACTATCTTCCTCATATAGGGTGGTTTTTACCCGCAAACAATCAAAGCGTCCATATGGGGTGGTTATCATGCCCCATCCATCGGTTTCGTTTATGCGATATCCCTGTCGGGCATAAAAAATGGTATCTCCTGAGGCAAGATTGGCAGCAAATGCAGTACTGTCGTATTGGTCATATTCGATGGGCAAACGGTAGATAACATCTTTAGAGGTATATTTTAACGGGACAGGTACGTCATCCATGCTGAAGAAATACCCTTCCTGGGTAAAAGCCTGCTCATTTTTCAGGTATACCGCATGAAAGTCATTGGCATCGGCCTCAACTTCCTCAAGCGGCAGCTGACCATCAATAGGACTGGCAAAAGAGCTGCTGCCAAATACAAAACCCAGCAAGGTATTATAGGATGATACAGAAATGTATTGTTCTACCCCCTGATCAAGGGGAAGTAACATTGAAAAATCCCAGGTGAAATTTTCTCCGGTTTCTTGAAAATCAATCCCAGGGGTATGATTGGCTATGCTATAGCGGAGGGTATCGTTCAGGGAGGGTAAATCGGCCTGTGTAATGGCTGTTTGTGGATATGCAACAAAAGATATCAGCCACATCAGGATGAAGGGTATGATTTTTTTTTCCATCTGATCCATTTTATATTTGCTAAAAGATCTGGTGCGATATGCCGGGAGAGTAATTGTCTGTGTCCATTACAATTTTCTGGTTTTCACACATATTCACCTGATCAAGGTTTAAATTGATGTTCGGTTACTGCCCAATTTGAAAAAACCAGATCCTGATATCTAAACAAACAAACCTATCTTTTGTCGCTCTTGCCCTGTGTTTTTTTACCTCAAGATATAAACGCAGACGCTTTCAACGATACTGCTAAAGGTCTTTTATAAGTTTTTTAAAGATGAGGGTCATTTTGTGCTGAGCTTCTCCGGCAACGTTTTGCACTTCATCGTGTGTGGTGCCTTTTTCTACTTCTTCGCTTACGGCCAGATTGGTGATTACGGAGATTCCAAAGCACTCAATACCCATATGACGGGCTGCAATAACTTCGGGAACGGTTGACATGCCGGTAGAATCACCCCCTAAGATGCGAAACATACGATACTCCGCAGCCGTTTCCAGTGTTGGTCCGGCGCTGCCCACATAAACCCCTACCTGGTAACTGATCATGTTATCCCTGGCTATTTCCACGGCTTTTGCAAAAAGCTTCTTGCTATAAGGCTCACTCATTTCGGGAAACCTGGGTCCCAGTTCATCCAAGTTTTTTCCCCGCAAAGGATTTTCGGGAAACATATTAATCTGATCTTTTATAATCATCAGGTCGCCCACTTTGAAGGCAGGGTTCAGGCCTCCTGCAGCATTGGAGAGGAAAAGATGCGATATTCCCAGCAGTTTCATCACCCTTACCGGAAAGATTACCTGCTGCATGGTATAGCCTTCGTAATAATGGAACCGACCCTGCATAGCAATAATTTCTTTTCCTTCCAACAGACCAAAAATGAGTTTCCCGCTATGCCCGTCTACTGTTGAAACAGGGAAATCGGGAATCTCAGAGTAGTCTATGCTATGTTTGACATCTATTGAGCTCACCAATCCGCCCAGTCCTGAACCTAAAATGATACCCACCCGGGGGCTAAACCCTGTTTTCTCTTTAAGATAGGCAGCCGTTGCTTGTATTTTCTCCATCATGATGTTTTTAGATTTATGTGGTGATAAGAATTAAATGTTTCCTGTGTCTTTACATTGAGTCGGCTAAGTTAATAAAATAGATTTTCAGTTATATTGCTTAAATTTGCTAAAATATACCTTTTACCTTTGCATTTTCGAATTCATCGTACCGATTATTTTCAACTACTATGACCATTTCAGCTCCCAATAATAAAGAACACACTATCGACCAGGTTATTATCATTAAAAATGCTATGATCCTTTGCATGGATGAAGCATTCAATTTCTGGAAAAAAGGGAGCATTGTAATTAAGGGCAGCACCATCGAAGCTGTTGGCGAGCTGTCTGATTCAGTATTAAATTATCCCTCAGCCACCATTATCGACGGGACAGGTCGTCTGGTCATGCCGGGCCTTATTAATACCCATACACATGTTCCTATGACCATTTTTCGTGGTTACGCCGATGACCTTCATTTGCATCAGTGGCTTTATGATTATATATTTCCTATAGAAACAGAGTTTATAAATGCCGAAAACGTAAAGCTGGGTACCCGCCTTGCTATTGCCGAAATGCTTAAAAGCGGAACCACGACCTTCAATGACATGTACTATTTTATTGATGATATTGCCCGCGAAACAGATGAGGCAGGAATACGGGCGGTATTATCTGAGAGTGTTATTGATTTTGCTGTGCCCAACAGCCCTACTCCAGAACAGTCTTTGCGTCTGAGTGAAGAGCTGATGAACAAATGGAACAAGCATCCGCGTATCAC
>JBEPXC010000032.1:0-23160 GCA_041642035.1 Sphingobacteriia bacterium | reverse complement strand
TAATCCAATGCAGAGATATCATATACAAAGTATTCTATTTGTGGAAGACTGTCGTTGGAAAAATAAGCTTTATAGGTATTGCCTGCTCTAATATAACGCGGATCGAAATATTCGCGCATCTGAGTAACGATGCGATCGATGGTTTGATTATCCAGCTCATAACCGGAAAGGATGTGCCCAAGCGTCTGACGATTTTTCACCTTGAGAGTATCAATATGAAACTTCTCATAATCAATACCATAAGCATCATACAAAACTACTTTTTCTGCTTCCGCAACCTCTTCAGGCGCTAAAGGCTCCTCCGACAGAACTTCTATGGGTTCTGAGAAATAAGAATAAGCAAAAAATGCTAGAAATAATGTAATTAGGACGAAAGGACCTTTGGATGATTTTTGCAGAAAAGTCATAGTTTAGAATTATTTGGACAAGACAAAATTATTAAAATAAGATTAGGATTATCCCAGTAATTTCACTCGTTATTTGATGCAGTTTACTGCATAATTAATTCGAAGGATAACCTCCTCTTTTCCCAGGTAAGCCATTATCTCTTTCAGGTCTGGTCCTTTACCTGCTCCCACCAGAGCGAGTCGTAATCCAATCATCAATTTACCGGCAGGCACCTGGTTTGACTCCATATAATCGTGCAGTGCCTCATCAAGTGTTTTCACATCAAACGGCTCAAGGTTTTCAAGAACATTAATTAGCTTGGTAAGAATGACGGGGGTGTCGTCTTTCCATTTTTTATCAAGGGTTTTCTGATCATAAGATTTGGGGGCTTGAAAAAACAAGGATGCCTGGTCCCACATTTCGTGCACAAAGTCCACCCGGTCCTTAACCAAAGAAACAACCTTTTCCACCTTGTCCAGAGGCTCAATAATGCCTTTGTCTTTCAATAAGATATCAAATAAAACAGCAACCTCTTTATCGGGTTTGGTCAGAAGATATTGGTGATTAAACCAACGTGCCTTAGCGGGGTCGAATTTCGATCCTGACTTGCCCACCCTTTCAAGAGAAAAAGCCTCTACCAGTTCATCCATACTGAAGATTTCCTGTTCGGTTCCGGGGTTCCATCCCAACAAGGCCAGCATGTTAACAAAACCATCAGCAAAATATCCGGATTCTCTGTATCCGGATGATATTTCCTTACTTTTGGGATCATTCCACATGAGCGGAAATACAGGAAAACCCAGGCGGTCGCCATCGCGTTTGCTGAGTTTACCATTTCCGTCGGGTTTAAGCAGCAAAGGAAGATGAGCAAAATGTGGCATCTTTTCTTCCCAGCCAAGGCTGCGGTAAAGCATTACATGAAGAGGTAGTGAGGGCAACCATTCTTCCCCTCTGATCACATGCGAAATCTCCATCAGGTAGTCATCTACAACATTGGCCAAATGGTAGGTAGGCATGCCATCGCCTTTAAACAATACTTTGTCATCAACCTGAGCACTGCTAACTTTCACTGTTCCACGGATAAGATCCTCCATTACGATTTCTTCATTCCCGGGCATTTTATAGCGAATAACATAAGGATGCCCCTGTATGAGCAGGTTTTTGGTTTCCTCTTCTGAAAGGGTAAGAGAATTTCTCATCTCCTTGCGTGTGAGTGCATCATATTGCGCATTGCCCTTTTCCCCTTCAAGTTTTTTACGCATAGCCTCAAGCTCTTCGGGCGTATCGAAGGCAAAATAGGCATCTCCCTTATCAATGAGTTGCATGACATATTTTCGGTAAAGGTCTTTCCGTTCCGACTGACGGTAGGGCGAATGCTTGCCTCCCTTGCCAACTCCTTCATCCCAGTGAATGCCACACCATCTTAGGGATTCCATAATATATTCTTCGGCACCCGGCACAAAACGTGTTTGATCAGTATCCTCTATGCGAAGCAGGAAATCTCCTCCGTGTTTTTTGGCAAACAAATAGTTATACAATGCTGTGCGTACACCTCCTATATGCAATGGTCCTGTTGGGCTGGGTGCAAATCTTACCCTTACTCTACTATCGGTCATAACTCTTTTGAAAATAATTAATAAATGAAACCCATTACTCAAAGAGAGGCAGTGGGATTTAAGAAAATATCATACAAAAATAGAATATTATAACGACATGTTCAGCTCTATCGGTATCAAGAATAAAAGGAATATTCAGAATTTTAGGGTGCTCCACCAAAAGATAATGACTAAATTAGATGCATCTTTTAGGAATAGATTAATGTAAGTACCTTAAACAATCCTGAAATGCAGTTAACAAGCCGGTTTGTTGTTGTTACTCTTCTTGGTTTGGGATTAACACTATTGATGAACAATCGTATAGGTGATGTTCCTCCAATGGGGGAATTTTTGGATCCCGTTCAGGGGGTTTGGCAAAATGCACTGATACCCGATTATCCTGACGGCACAACGATAGAAATTGCCGGATTGACAGATGAAGTGAAGGTGGTATTTAATGCCAGAGGGGTACCGCATATTTTTGCTCAAAATGAGTATGATCTCTACTTTGCCAGTGGTTATGTCATGGCCATGCACCGTTTATGGCAAATGGATTTCAGTGCCCATGCTTCCCTGGGTCGGTTAAGTGAGATCGTTGGAAAAAAAGCCCTGCGCTATGATCAGTATTTGAGAAGGCAGGGTATGGCGTATGGTGCTGAGAGAATGATGGAGGCCACTCTAAGGGACGATAAGGTAATGACCGCCCTAACGGCATACAGCGAAGGAGTAAACAGGTGGATCTCAGATCTGCGGCCCAGGCATCTGCCCTTCGAATATAAAATGCTCGGCCATAAGCCCGAAGCCTGGACTCCTTTAAAATCGTTGGCTTTGGGCATGAATATAAACCGTATTCTTAGCAGTGGCAACAGGTCACTATACATGTCACATCTGGAGGCTGCCTGGGGAAGAGATGTGGTGGTAAGCCTCTATGCAGATCAACCTCACTATTTTGAACCGGTAATAAGCAAGAATCGACAATGGGATTTTAGCCTGGAAGCTCCCCAGGCACCCAATGAGCATTTTATTCCCCGGTTTATTTTTGATGATTTGATCGAAGACAGAAATCCTGATATCGGCAGCAACAACTGGGCGGTATCGGGCTCAAAGACAGAATCCGGAGATGCCTTATTTGCCTCAGATCCTCACCTGTTTTTATCTCTTCCATCTATTTGGTATGAGATACAACTTCAAGCACCCGGAATAAATGCCTACGGAGTTACTTTCCCCGGCGTACCCTCTATCATTATGGGCTTCAACAACTATATCATCTGGGGAAATACAAATACGGGCAATGAAGTCTTTGATCTTTATGAAATAGAGCTGGATGAAGAAAATAAACACTACCTACACGATGGGGAATGGCTTGCCTTGAGATTTCGTATTGAAGAATACAGGATAAAGGGAAGCCCCTCAGTAACAGATACCATTGCATATACGCATCATGGCCCCGTTATGTACTATGCGAATGAGGAGCCTTTTACCAATCAGATCCCTGTTGCACATGCATTAAGCTGGACTGCTCATGACACCCAAAACGTTATCAGGCCCCTAATGGATATTGCTACATCAAAAGATTTCACAGGGTTTAGAAAAGCCCTCTCCAGGTTAAATGCACCCCCACAGAATTATGCTTTTGCATCGGTAAGCGGTGATATTGGCATGCAGTTAAATGGATTATGGCCCTTAAAGTGGAAATATCAGGGTATGTTTATCAGCGATGGCAGAGACTCCCGATATAACTGGCAGGGATATATTCCCTTCGAAAATCTACCATTCGAATTTAATCCCTCCAGAGGATTTGTAAGCTCAGCAAACCAACATCCAACCAATAGCCGGTATCCCTATTATCATGGATGGCATTTTGCCAGTCCGGCCAGGTCATCCATTATCAATAACACCCTTGCAGAATCCACTAAGCACAGGGTTGAGGACATGAAGAATCTTCAGCTTAATACATCCAATTTTTGGGCAGAAAAATATCTACAAACAATGATTGATTCCACCCTTCACTATCTGGAACAAAATAAGATCGCATCATTAAACTCAAGATTAGAGAATGCCCTCGACACCCTAAGCAGCTGGAACAAAACAAATGAAGCCGGCAGTATTGGTGCTACCATTTTTGAGCATTGGAGAGATGAAAGCTTTACCTCACTGTGGGATCCCCTGCTTGAGCCGGTGAACAAACTTCGCCCCATAAGGCCTTCTATAGATGTATCATATAAAATATTATTTCACCACAAACCCATAGGGACATATGAAGAAATTACCCAACAGCCGCTCAATACAGGAGAATTGCTTGCTCAAAGCCTCGAAGATGCTCTGAACAAACTGGAAAGGAATGGAGGTACAATAAGCCAAAACTGGCAGTGGTGGAATTTTAATGGCCCCAGGATAAACCATTTACTGAATATTCCGGCTTTAAATCTGCCCCGATTAGAGATAGGTGGAAACAGCCAGTCACCCAATGCGATTCGTGGCACTCATGGACCCTCCTGGCGCATGGTTGCACAAATGTCGGATCCCATGAAAGTCTGGGGTGTTTATCCTGGAGGACAATCAGGTAATCCGGCCACTAAAGGCTATACAGAATTTATCCAAGACTGGGCAGAGGGAAATTATTATCAGCTCTTTTTGTATGATAATTTTGACCAAGCCGCAGATCAGCATAATGCTTTACTCATATTAAATCCGGGAAACTGAAATTATATTCAGGATTTAATTCCAAAGGCAAAAATCAGCAGAAATTAACCAGATAAAAATTCTCAAAGAAAACCCCCGGAAAATGAAGTGGATAATTGTATCAATCATTGCTTTGGTATTACAGCATTTTCTCCCCTGGTGGAGTATTGCCATAGCAGCATTTATTTTCGGTTTGCTCATAGATCAAAACCCAAAATTGGCCTTTATACATGGTTTTATGGGGATATTTATTCTCTGGGCAGGCATAGCCTTGTATGTGTATTTTGTAAATGAAGGTGTATTGGCCCAACGGCTGGCAACGATGATGGGATTGCCTTATGGTTTGCTTCCGGTTTTAATAACAGGCATTTCAGGAGGTATTGTTGGCGGACTTTTTGCCTTATCGGGCAGGGATTTGAAGTTTATTCTTTACCCAAGGCGGGCTAACAAACAAAGGGAATAGTAAGGAAGTTACCGGCGGAAGATTAAACATCAAAATTAATAAAAACCCTTACAAACATAACCAGGCCGAAAATCACCAAGGATAATCCCACCGCTCTGTTTACCCAGGTAAGAATGGTGATATTAAGAAACCTGCGCAAATGGTTTGCCACCATGCATTTAACAGAGTCTGTCAGAAAAACAGTAATGATTGCTGCGGTAAAGAATGTCACTACTTCTTTTGTTCCCGCACCGTATTTTGCACTTACAAAACTCATCACACCCAACCAGAAGATCAATAAAAAAGGATTTAGGATGTTCATGACAAATCCTTTGAGCACATAAGTTATTTTTCCACTGCCGCTAATACTCACACGAACTTCGATCCCTCTGTTGGTACTTACCTTATACTTCTTTAAGAAGGTATACACCCCAAATCCAATAAGTATCAATCCTCCTATTACACCTACAATAAATTGATTGGATTCGTTGGTAAGAATTTGGATTGCCCCCATATAGCTGAGCGATATCAAGGTTAAATCACTAAGAGTTATGCCAAGGGCAAAGAGTAAGCCCGATTGCAGCCCCCGATGTATACTGGTTTGCACCAGGGCTATAAAGGCAGGACCTATCAAAAAGGCAAGCGTTAGCCCTAAAATAATACCTTCCCATAAAGATGCCACCATGGTTTGGTAGTTTTTGGATAAAAAAAAACACTAAATAAAGGTTGTTGTTTCTGAGCAAAACAACAACTTTCGTAAATTAACTTACTAGACAAAAAAACTTTTAGTTTTCCCTGCTAAGCTCTTATTGAAATATCAGAGAAGACTATTAACTTTTGATATCCACAAAATCAGTAACATATTGTTCCCATTCTACCAAAAGTTTGTTCTTTAGCACTCTCGGGAATTTATTGGATGCACCTTCTTTACCCTTCATTTTCATCCAGCTGTAAAACACTTTAGAAGGCAATACTTCTACAATAACATCCTTGATGGCTGCAATTCTTTCTACACGGTAATCATCGTTGAGAATTTTAAGATTCTCATCTATTGCATTTCTTATGGTATCTTTATCTATTTCATCATCGGTGCCAATAAACCACTTATGGGCAAACATGCTTTTATGTTTAATGCCGGCAACAGTAAATTCCCTTACATCAATACCAAGTTGATCTTCCATCATCTTAACGGCCATATTCATATTCTCCTGCGACAAATGCTCGCCGCACAGGTTAAGGAAATGCTTAGTTCGTCCGGTAATTACTATTTCATTAAGTTCTTTGGAGGTAAATTTTACTATATCACCTATCAGATAGCGCCATGCCCCTGAACAGGTAGACATCAGCAACGCATATTCTACTCCATTCTCTACCTGTGTAATGGTAATTGCTTGAGCATCTGATTGTAAATTACCATCCTGATCAAAGTTATTTTCATTGAAGGGTACAAATTCCAGAAACATCTTGTTATCCAATACCAGTTGCATACTCTCGGTATTGGGTCTACTTTGAAAGGCAACAAAACCCTCAGAAGCCAGATAAGTTTCTATATAAGTAATAGGTTTGCCCAGTAACTTCTCAAAACCATTTTTGTAAGGGGAGAAAGATACGCCGCCATGAACAAAAATAGACAGATTGGGCCAGATATCATGGATGGATTTCAACTTGTAGTGGTCGATGATTTTTTCAATCAAGATCTGCCACCATGCCGGCACACCAACAATTACACCTATATCCCAATCTTTGGCTCTCTTTACTATCTCATTTAGTTTGGTAGGCCAATCCCTCTCTTTAGATATTCTGTTACCAGGTTTATAGAAATGCTGGAACCAAAAAGGAATGTTTTTGGTGGTTATTCCTGATAAATCCCCTTCAAAATAGGTACCATTGTAATGCAGGTGCGTGCTTCCCCCCAACATCAAAATTCCTTTTTCATAAAACTCATCGGGGAAGTCATACCTGGCCAAAGAAAACAGTTGCTTGACACTGGTTTTTTTAATGGCCTTTAGCATATCGCCGGTAATGGGTATATACTTGCTGGACGCTTCAGAGGTACCTGAGCTCAGGGCAAAATACTTAACCTTACCCGGCCAGCAAACATAAGGTTCACCGTTTAGCGACCTGTACCACCACTCCTTGAAAATCTTGTTGTAATCGTAGGTAGGCACTCTCTTTTGAAACTCGGCTACAACATTTTTGCTTTTAAGTATTTCATTAAATCCATATCGTTCACCAATGGCGGTATTGCCAGCTCTTCGCAATAATTTAATTAATTCTTTTTTTTGCACTTCGCCTGGCTCAGTTACTCTAAAAATAACGGGAAGGCGACTACCCAAACCAATGGCATGTTTAATTACAGAACCTAATAGTGGCATATATTCTTGAATCTTTAATACATGAAAAAGAAGAATTTACAAGCATTGTGTTAAGCAATATTGTCTATCCACCCTTTTACCTCTTCGGGTTTTGGGGCAGGGAAATCAAGCTTAAGCTTTTTGCGCAAGCCACACAACTGGTTAAATACCTTATTGGCGTTGGCTCCTTTGAGCGCGAGAGAATTGGCAAAACCGGCTTTCTGCAGCACAGGAATCCATTCTGCAGGTACTCCTGCCTGGGCAAAATCAGCCCCGTCGGATTCAGAGGCAGAACTTTTTTCAGGGCGCATCTGAGGAAAAAACAACACATCCTGAATGGAGTTGCTGTTGGTCATCACCATGGCCAGACGATCAATGCCAATACCTAAACCAGCTGTTGGAGGCATACCGTGATCAATGGCACGAAGGAAATCTTCATCCAAAATCATGGCTTCAGGGTCTCCTCTGCGGCCCAATTCTATCTGTTCTTCAAAGCGTGCCCGCTGATCAACAGGGTCATTAAGCTCACTAAAGGAATTGCATATTTCCTTTCCATTACAAATGGCTTCAAATCTTTCTACCAGACCCGGCAACTCACGATGTTTTTTGGCCAGGGGAGACATTTCGATAGGATAATCGGTGATAAAGGTAGGTTGTATAAGTAGGGCTTCGCATTTCTCACCAAATATCTCATCAATAATCTTTCCTCTTCCCATGGTTTGATCCAGCTCAACTCCCATCGCATGGGCAGCTTTGCGCATTTCCTCTTCATTCATCAGCGAAACATCAACCCCCGTAAAATGCTTTATAGCGCCATACATGGTAAAACGTTGCCATGGGCGTTTGAAATCGATTTCATTTTCTCCTACTTTCAACTTTGTGGTTCCATGAAGATCGAGAGTGATTTTCTCTACCATTTCTTCCACCATATCCATCATCCACCGATAGTCTTTGTAAGCCACATACAACTCCATCTGTGTAAATTCAGGATTGTGAAAACGACTCATTCCTTCATTGCGGAAATCTTTGGCAAACTCAAACACTCCGTCAAAACCACCAACAATCAATCTTTTCAAATAAAGCTCGTTGGCTATACGCAGGTAGAGTGGGGTATCGAGGGTATTATGGTAGGTTTTAAAGGGTCTCGCTGCAGCACCGCCATATATGGGTTGCAACACAGGCGTCTCTACCTCAAGATATCCTTTTGAGATCAGAAAACTCCGCATCGATTGTATCATCAGTGCCCGCTGGCGGAAAGTATCACGTACTTCGGGGTTTACGATCAAATCGAGATATCGCTGGCGATACCTTTGTTCAGGATCTTTAAAAGCATCGTATACCTGACCTTCTTTTTCCTTTACCACGGGCAAGGGGCGCAAAGACTTGCACAATATCTTGTATTCCTTTACATGTATGGTGATCTCGCCCATTTTGGTAATAAAAACATGTCCTTTTACACCAATGATATCTCCAATATCAAGCAATCTTTTAAAAACAGTATTATACATGCTCTTATCTTCCCCGGGACAAATCTCATCACGGTTAAAATATAATTGTATCCTTCCGGTTGAATCCTGGAGCTCTGCAAAGGAAGCACTTCCCATTATTCTTCTACCCATCAGGCGTCCGGCCAGTTGAACATCCTGATACAAGGTTTCATCCTTGGGGAAATGTAATAGTATCTGTTCAACACTCGCATTAATAGCATATTCATCAGCAGGATAGGGATCTATGCCCATCTGTTGCAATTCTTTTAAGGCTTCACGTCTAAATCGTTCCTGTTCACTCAGTTGTAATGACATCTTAATTGGCGGCTTTAATGTTTCATAATCAATTATTGCACTACTATTTTATGCAATTCAGCTTAATATGTAATGCAAAATAACTTACAAAGATAAGGATTCTAAATTTGGAGCTATAGAATAATTCATTTGTCCATTGAAAAAGAATGCAGGCTGTTAGAAAATACGCCTGCTGATAATTTCATCTTTGAAAGCTGGAGCGAGAATGGAACCATGGTCTCTTCCGATGCCAAATACACCTTTACGGCCTCGGCAAACAGGCACTTACCAAACCACAAATCAGTTTCCCGGCAGAGAAGAACCGCGATATTGTGGCCAGTTGCTATAAATTCCTATCAGATAAGCGATGAAAGAGCCATTTCGCGTAAAAAAAACATTAAATAAAAAAAAGTTGTTTTTGACGTTTAGCTTTTTGTGGTTGGCCGTTGGCTAAATACATACAAAGAATTATAACTATAAGCTTGTAATGAATAATAATGTCAAATTTTTTTCTACTTTTGGAAACAAAACCTTATTTTTGGCCTTGCTTAAGGGCAAGCTATTAACAGAGAACACTTCCATTTATTTGATTGCAATTTACAGCATATATTTACGTTAACATATAAACAAAAAACAAACAAGAAGGCAGTGGCAGACAGTCTGATAATTATTCCTACATATAATGAGAAAGGTAATATCGAGAGAATAATCCGCACAATATTCTCACTACCAAAAACTTTCCATATTCTTGTTATCGATGATAATTCACCCGATGATACTGCCAGTATTGTTAAGAATTTGATACCCGAATTTCCCGGGCAGCTCTTTCTGGAGTCACGCAAGGGTAAAATGGGACTAGGCACAGCCTACATTTATGGATTTAAATGGGCCATAAAACGCCAATATGAATATATCTTTGAAATGGATGCTGATTTTTCGCATAACCCTGAAGATCTCTTAAAGCTTTATCATGCCTGCGCGGTTGAGGGATATGATCTGGCCATAGGCTCCAGGTACATAAATGGTGTAAATGTAATCAACTGGCCCATGGGCAGGGTGTTGATGTCTTACTACGCATCAGCCTACGTGCGTTTTATCACCAGAATGAAAATCAGGGATACTACCGCAGGCTTTAAGTGTTATAAAAGAAAGGCACTGGAAGCCATCAATCTGGACAAGATCAAGTTTACCGGGTATGCCTTTCAGATAGAGATGAAATTCATCACCTGGAAATTGGGATTTAAGATCAAAGAAATCTCTATAATTTTTACCGATAGAACCCATGGAGAATCCAAAATGAGTACAGGAATTTTTAAAGAAGCTATTTTGGGTGTTATTAAACTACGAATGAGAAGTTTGCTAAAATCTTACAAGCCCTATCAGGGCAATAAGGTTTCATCATAATGGGCTCAACAATTATTAATCAATATGTTTAGCAAGGTCCTTATCATCAATGCCCGAATAATAAATGAAGGCCAGGTAAAACCCGGTTCGGTATTGATTGAGAACGAATTCATCGCAGAAATATTTGACAATCCTTTCCCCAGCTATTCACCACAGGATTATCACCAGGTCATCGATGCAGAAAATAGTTATCTGCTGCCCGGTGTTATTGATGATCAGGTACATTTTCGTGAACCGGGCTTAACCCAAAAGGGTGATATTTATTCAGAATCCTGCGCTGCTGTAGCAGGAGGCATCACTTCCTTTATGGAAATGCCCAACACCATTCCTCAGGCTACTACCCTTGAGTTGTTGGAAGCCAAATTTAAGATCGGAGCACAAAAGAGTTTAGCCAATTACTCTTTTTATATGGGTGCTACCAATAACAATATGCATGAACTGGACCGCATCGATATCAATAAAGTTTGTGGGATAAAGGTGTTTATGGGATCTTCTACCGGCAATATGCTTGTAGACAGTGACGAAGCGCTTGAAAACATATTTGCCCATGCAAGAACACTTGTTGCCACACATTGCGAAGATGAAGCCACCATTAAATCGAATTTAAAAAAATTCACTCAACTATACGGCACCGACCTTAATGCAAGTCATCACCCGGAAATACGCAATCATCTTGCTTGTTTACTTTCTTCACAAAAAGCAGTTCATTTGGCTAAAGAACTCAACACCCGCCTGCATGTGTTGCATTTATCAACAGCCGTAGAAACAGCACTGTTTGAAAACACCATTCCGTTGACTGAGAAAAAAATAACGGGTGAAGTATGTGTGCATCATTTGTGGTTTACTTCCACTGATTATGCTGAAAAACAAAATTTCATCAAATGGAATCCGGCCATTAAAAGCCAATCAGACAGAGACACCTTATGGGCGGCTCTTTTGGAAGGCGTACTTGATGTAGTAGCTACCGATCATGCACCCCACCTGAAAGAAGAAAAATTACAGCCCTATATCTCGGCCCCCTCAGGAGGCCCCCTGGTGCAACATAGCCTGCAAGCCATGGCCGATGCTTTAACCAGTCGAGATTTACCCGTTGCTTTGCTGGCACAATGGATGAGTCATAACCCGGCCATCTGCTTTAAGGTGAAGAACAGAGGCTTTATCAGAAAAGGATATTATGCCGATTTGGTCATTCTTAATCCCAATAAGCCTTATACGGTAACGACCGAAAACATCCTATACAAGAGCAAGTGGTCTCCGTTTGAGAATCACACCTTTAGCTCTACCCCCACCCATACCATCATAAATGGGCAAGTGGTATATCAAAACGGGGAGTTGAATAAAGATTTCAGAGGCAAAGTATTGGAATTTGACCGATAAGAAAAGCTAAGCTTCAAGCGCAGGCGTAATACTCGATCTGAAAACATATTATAAGCAGCAGGCAAAACCCTCTCCTATCAAAACCCTCAGCAGCTATCAATAAGGATTACCGGCATGTTTTTTACGCCTGTTGATCAAACCATAGCCAAAAAACACTCCTGCCAGCAGCAATACAATGATGCCCATCAGCAAAAAACTATTGTATAAATTGCTGATTCTAATCAAGGGTTGAATAGCAATGGGAGAAATAAACATGCCTGAAAACAGGGCTGTATTTAAATACCCTACCAATCGCCCGCGCATGAGAGCAGGGGCTTCAGAAATCAACCACAGGTTTATATTGGGCATCATAAGCCCAAAGCCAAGTCCGGCCACAGCAATACCCCCAATCATCATCACATAGGAATCGGTATAGCTGATGATCAGGAAACCCAAAAAAATCATCACATAAACTACCCCCATAATGGAGCGGAATCCTAGTTTACGTCTGATGCGACCATAATTGAGCGAGGTAATGACGGAAGCCACATTAACAAAAGCGATGGCAAATCCAATCCCAGTATTAGAGACTCCCTCCATTGCACTGAGCATAAAGGGCATTTGAGTAGGTACCATATAAAATACTATAGCCGAAAAAAAAGCGATGGCATAAATACCAAAAACCACCCGGGGTATTTTACCGGCAGATGATTGGTCGGATTCGGAGTGCCCGGCATGGTTAGGAACGATCTTTTGCCGGTTGGGTTCATAGATAGAACGTATTGCCATCACCCAAACGATAAGAGAAGCCACATAAATAAGGAAAGGCAGTCGCCAATGAATGTCGGCCAACACCCCACCGGAAGAGATAAATATCAGGCCTCCCAGGCCTGCGAAAGCCGCCTGTATACCCATAAACTTGCTTCTTTCGGGCCCTTCAAAATAATCTCCTATCAAGGTAATTACGGCTGTAACCAATCCCCCCACCGCGATTCCAAGCAGCGCCCTGCCAATAAGAATGGCAGGAAGGGTATCCAGGTAAAGCCCCGATGTACCGGCAATAGCATAGAGCACCAGAGAATAGAGAAGCACTTTTTTTCGTCCGGTGCGGTCGACGAGATATCCGGCCAAGGGTGCCAATATAGCCATAAACAAGGCAGGTAGCGTAAGCACAAGTCGACTCAGTAATTCTACACCCGGAACATGAGCAAACTCACGGCTTATTAATGGTAAAGCCGGAGCAATGATTGCACCGGCCATTACGGTAAGAGTACTGCCTATCAAAAGGGTTGCTTTTCGCAAACCCTTGTTTTTTTCGCTCATGTAGATAAGAAAGATTTAGTTTTTTAATCAGGCCTTAGCACGTTTGGTAAAGAAGGGTTTGTAATAATCAAAGTAAACGTACAGCAGGAAGACATTTAATGCAGCAACCAATGCTCCGGGCAATATACCCGAAAAAAAACCTGTACCAATATGAAAAAACAGGATATTCAGGCTAATGGGCGTTAAAACCAATAAAGCCAGAGGTACAAATACATTTAATACCAGGGCTATGCCAATAAGTATCTCAAACATCTTAACATACATAATCAAATAACCAATGCTTTGGAAAACAGTTTCTGCATTTTCGGGCATCTCCGGTAATCCTAAAAAATTATGAAACCCGTTTGCTCCAAAAATAATGAGGATAAACCCCAGGGTAAACCGGGCAACAACTTTAGCCTTTTCCATAAACAGAATTTTAATGATAAATGTGATGGCAGATTATTGCATAATATTGAATAGACGGTTAAAAATAGATATAATTATTTAATATGCAAAAAAAAACACCTTTTAGAAAAAGAGGAGTAAAAAAATCAAAGGATGTCATTTCACTCTCAGCTGTTGCTATAGGCAGGTATTTTTCTGATGACATTTATCCCCTGGGCGAAATACTTCTCCCGTTCTTCCGCAGAAGCACTATGTATGGATGTGAAATAAAGTTCCTCGGCGAGCTGGATTCCACAAAAGCCAAATATCCCTTCAACATTCACCAAATTCATTGCTTTAAACATACCTTTTTCATAGTCGGCGCGTGCCTGCCCCATGGTACTCATCACAATGGCCTTTTTGTCGCTCAGCAGGGGGTATACACCCTTGCCACTAGATTTATAGGCAAATCCCCATGAAAAGATCCTGTCTATGTATCCCTTTACGATGGCCGGCATTCCGCCCCACCATACGGGATATATAAACAAAAGGATATCAGCCCAGCGCACAAAGCTTTGTTCTTTGGCAATATCCTCTGCAGGTTGACCTGCTGCATTTTTCTCAAAATCACTCGTACGCAATACGGGGTTGAAATCAAGGGCATAAAGATCTCGGATTACAAATTCATGCCCATCGTTAAGAAGCTGTTCCTTAAGCCTGTTAAGTAATTGCTCATTAAAATTTCCACTCTGGTGATTGCTATATATTATTGCTACTTTCATTAATAGATATAAGATTTAAGTTGTTGAATGTCGGGTAAAGGCAATACGCTATGAAAACATCTTACGAGTGTCTTTGTTCAACATTTGCCATCTCCGACTCCCTCGGCTGCATATTACTAATCCATCGTTAGGGTCTCCCACGTTCATGTGCTACCTTATCCTGCACACAACACCATCTTACCCCGGGTATCTATCGGATTGCAGATTGCCGTTGCTTCATCCGATATATCAGGCTTCACCAAATCTGGGTGGTTGGCCCATACCAATGCGTAAGGAGGCCTGACTGATGCAGCTTACAGGATTGCACTAGCTGAGCTTCACAAAGCTCGTTTCCTAACAGAGTGTCAGCGGTGCTTCAACCTGAGCGCTTTTAAAATTATGTTCGCTATTGATGGACAGTTAACTAACATATCATCCATGCATTTTGGCAAACAATCAGAAATATAAATTTGTTAACACAGGATCAATGATGGGGCAAATTGTGTTCATCAATATAAACAGTAAAATAAACCTTTCATGGAAAACTCCAAAGCACCAAAGTGGTTAGATAACGCAGTAAAGACTATTGAACGATACATCATCAAAACTCTGATTGCATTGATGTCAATTTTGCTGATCCTTGCAACAATTCAGCTGGCCTACCTGGTAGTAGTCAGTATCATCCAATCAGATGTGTTTATCCTTGACGTAGATGTATTAATGGATCTCTTTGGGGTTTTTCTGCTGGTATTAATAGGTATTGAATTACTCGATACGATTAAAGTATATTTTAAAAAACATGAAATTCATGTCGAGGTAGTAATGCTGGTAGCGCTGATAGCGGTGGCACGGAAAATCGTTTTAATGGACTTATCCTATTATTCGGGTCTTGAAATATTAGGCATAGCAGCCATTGTAATCTCACTTTCATTAGGCTATTATTTTATAAAGAAATCCGGAGGTGCTGGATTCTGGCCCAATGAGAATGAAACCCAGAAGGATATTACGATCCAAGAAAAAGAATTTGATCCGGAAAAACAAATTAAAACCATCGAAAGGAAAAAGGTTTTAAAGGAGCAGAGCAGTAATATCAAGACTGAACCTGAATCCCCTACAATGTATGCCGGTCCCAAAGACAAAAATATTGAAAATTCAACAAAACCGGATAGCGGTAAAAACGAAAATAAATCCGATTAAACATAAAAAAACCGGCAATACAACATCTTTTTTAGCACCTTCAACCAACAGTATTCTTGTCAATCGATTTATAGTTAGATTTTTAGCTTACGAAAATAAAGTAATTTTTCTATCCTGTTTGACAATCTTTTCTTACTTTCGCAGTCGAAAACAAGCCCCCGTTATACATTGTTCATCACAACATGATGCACTACCTATGTTATGGCTCAGGGGCTTTATATTTTTATTGTAAAATCCATACTCACAGCACTATGACCGCGGTTGAATCAAACACCAAATACATCTTTGTTACCGGAGGTGTAACATCATCATTGGGAAAAGGAATTATTTCGGCTTCACTGGCCAAGCTATTGCAGGCAAGGGGTTATACTGCTACCATTCAAAAACTCGATCCGTATATTAATATTGATCCGGGTACTCTTAATCCGTATGAACATGGTGAGTGCTATGTAACAGAAGATGGAGCAGAGACAGACCTCGACCTGGGCCATTACGAACGATTTCTTAATGTTCCCACCTCACAGGCCAATAACGTAACTACCGGTCGCATCTATCAATCGGTGATTGAGAAAGAGCGTCGCGGTGATTACCTGGGCGAAACAGTGCAGGTTATCCCTCATATTACCGACGAGATAAAGCATTGTATCCAGCTGTTGGGCGAAGATAACCGTTATGATTTTGTGATCACAGAAATCGGGGGTACCGTAGGCGATATTGAATCCCTTCCCTATGTAGAGGCCATAAGGCAGTTGCGCTGGGAACTGGGAAACCGTTGCGTGGTAATACATCTTACATTGGTACCTTACCTGGCAGCAGCCAAGGAGCTCAAAACCAAGCCCACCCAGCACTCAGTAAAAACCATGCAGGAATATGGTGTGCAGCCCGATATTTTGGTTTGCCGCACCGAGCATCCCCTGAACGAGGGCATCAGAAATAAAATTGCCAACTTCTGTAATGTAAGTCCTGCAGCGGTTATTGAATCCATTGATACCGACAGCATTTATAAAGTCCCATTACTTATGCGCGACGAAAAGCTTGACCTTCAGGTCTTGAAAAAGACCCGGATGTCGGCCCATTGTATGCCCGAATTGCATGCCTGGGAGGTCTTCCTTAACCGTCTGCAAAACCCATTGAGCACGGTTAAGATTGCGCTGGTAGGGAAATACGTAGAGCTTATGGATGCCTATAAATCCATCATTGAATCGCTCATTCATGCCGGAACCACCAATGAATGCAAGGTAGATCTAAAAATGATTCATTCGGAACACATCAACGACAACAATGTATCGCAGCTCCTGGGAGAAGTATCGGGCATACTGGTAGCACCAGGTTTTGGAGAAAGAGGCATTGAGGGTAAAATTGCTGCCATACAGTTTGCGCGGGAGAAAAAAATACCCTTTTTGGGCATTTGCCTGGGAATGCAGTGTGCAACCATTGAGTTTGCCCGCAATGTGTTGGGCATGAAAGAGGCCCATACCACAGAAGTATTGCCTGCCACTCCTCATCCGGTTATCGACATTATGATAGAGCAGAAAGAAATTAGCAACAAAGGAGGCACCATGCGATTGGGAGCCTATGAATGTAAACTGACACCCAACAGTAAAGCTTCAGCCATATACAAAAGAGAATACATCTCTGAGAGACATCGTCATCGTTTCGAGTTTAACAACAAATACCTGGAGCTGTTTGAGAAAAATGGTATGACTGCCTCAGGAGTCAATCCGGGCACCAACCTGGTGGAGATTATCGAATTAAAAGGTCACCCATGGTTTGTGGGAGTCCAGTTTCATCCTGAGTACAGAAGTACCGTAGCCAACCCTCATCCCCTGTTTGCTGATTTTGTCAAAGCAGCAATGAAATATAAATCATAGCCCGATACTGTCTGGAACATTTAGTACTTTTGCACACGTTTTTAAAACCTTTTGGAAAAAGATATTTTCTTTTTTACAACTTATCAACTATAACCTACATAAAGAATGAACAGAGATAACATTATTGGTCTGATTCTGATTTTAGTAATTCTAATTGGCTTTGGTATTTTAAATGCACCCACCGAAGAAGAAAAGCAGCAGATCAGGCGGCAGCAAGATAGCATTGCCGCGGCTCAACAGGCCAACCAGGAAAGAATCCGCCAGGCAGAAGAAGCTGCTTTACCCCTCACCCCATCTGATGGCACCCTTGAAGAAGATATAGCTTCTCAGGACACTTCTGCCACCGACACTGCGGTCTTGAGAGACCGAATGGGTTTATTTGCCGGCACGGCAAGGGGCCAACAAGACCTTATTACCCTGTCGAGTGAATTGCTCGAGATTAAAATCTCCAGGAAAGGTGGATTGATTGAGTCTGTGCAACTCAAGGATTATTTGACCTGGGAAAAGGAACCGCTGTATCTTATTACGGGAGATAACAATATCTTTAATGTACAGTTTTATTCGGCCAACAGACTCATCTCCACGCAAGATCTGTATTTTACCCCCGAATTCTCCTCTGGACAGGAGCAGACTTACGACCAGTTAACCGTAAGCGGAAACGATTCTCTGGTGCTGTCTATGAGGTTATATCCGGATAACCATAGCGAGCAAAGCCCTAAATACATTGAATTTGTATACACTCTCAGGGGTGATGATTACAGGGTGGGATTTAACATCAATACCGTTGGCATGCAGGATGTAATTGCTGCCAACAATACGATTCTCAATCTCGACTGGCAGGTAGATCTTCAGCGTCAGGAAAAGAACAGGAAGAATGAAATGAATATCACCACTACTCATTACATGTATGTAAATGAAGAGGTGGACAACCTGAAGGAAACCAGTGATGATACAGATAATTTAAGCACGGGTATTAAATGGATAGCCTTCAAGCAGCAGTTTTTCTCTTCTGTTCTTATTGCAGATAACAGCTTTGGTGGCGCTGTAATAGCCACTAAATCTTTCGAGGAAACTAATGAGGAGCTGCTCAAGCGAATGACAGCATCGATAGATATTCCTTATAACAGCAGGGAAAACAATACCATCCCGATGAGTTTTTATTTTGGACCCAACCATTTTAATACTCTCAAATCATATGATCTGGAACTTGAAACCCTGATCCCGTTGGGATGGGCCATTTTTGGCTGGATCAACCGGTTTATTGTGATTCCTGTATTTAATGTACTGGATAGTTTCAACTGGAACTATGGTATCATTATTCTGGTACTGACTTTAATGCTCAAAACGGTCTTGTTTCCTATTGCCTACAAAACGTATCTTTCGTCGGCCCGCATGCGGGTATTAAAGCCCGACATTGAGGAACTGGGCAAAAAATTCCCCAAGAAGGATGATGCCATGAAAAAGCAACAAGCCACCATGGCCTTATACAAGAAGGCAGGGGTTAATCCAATGGCCGGATGTGTGCCCATGCTGCTGCAGTTTCCGATTCTCATTGCCATGTTCCGCTTTTTTCCGGCCTCTATTGAACTGCGTCAACAGGGATTTCTTTGGGCCGACGACCTTTCGGCATACGACTCCATTCTGAGTCTTCCTTTTGAAATTCCATGGTATGGAGATCACGTGAGTTTGTTTACCATCTTAATGACCGTTTCTACCATCATTTATACCCGCATGAACAGCGAGATGATGAATACGGGCACACAGATGCCCGGCATGAAAACCATGCTGTATTTTATGCCCGTTATGCTCTTGTTTGTTTTCAACGGTTATGCTTCAGGACTTAGCTACTACTATTTCCTTGCTAACGTAATTACTTTTGGACAGATGTATGCTTTCCGTTTTATGATCGACGAAGATAAGATCAGAATGAAAATTGAAGCCAACAAGAAAAAGCCGGTCAAAAGATCTACCTGGCAAAAGAGATTGGAAGATATGGCCAAAAAACAAGAACAATTAAAAAACAAAAAGAAATAATTAAGCGAACTGCCCCGACCTATAAAGTCGGGGCAGTTTTCTGCAAAAAGGATAATTACAAAACCATTTATACGCCTATTTAGCTTTATCCACAATGGACACTTCAGCCATATACAATATTTCGCCCATCGACGGTAGATATCAGCCACACACACTTGAGCTTCAGAAATACTTTAGTGAATATGCCCTGATTCAATACCGGGTATATGTAGAACTGGAATATTTTATTGCCCTGTGCAATGAAGGGCTTCCTGAATTGGCAGAAATTACGCCTCAAAAAATAGAAAGCATCCGCAATATCTATCACGATTTTACCGGAATAGATGCCCTTCGCATCAAAGAAATAGAATCGGTAACCAATCATGATATTAAGGCCGTAGAGTATTTCATCAAAGAAAAGTTTGATGCCCTTGGGCTGGCAAAATTCAAAGAGTTTATCCATTTTGGACTAACATCACAGGATATTAACAATACAGCTATTCCGTTGTCTTTAAAGGAGGGTGTAATGGAAGTAATCGTTCCCATGATAGACGATTTGCTTGCAACACTGAAGCAGATGGCTAAAACCTGGCTGCATGTGCCAATGCTTGCTCATACCCATGGTCAGCCGGCATCACCCACCACGGTAGGCAAAGAGATTTATGTGTTTTTTTATCGCCTGGAGAGACAATTGCACCAGCTGCTGGCATTGCCCTTTGCGGCGAAGTTTGGTGGTGCTACCGGTAATTTTAATGCTCATAAAATTGCTTATCCTGAAGTAGACTGGGTAGCCTTTGCCGATCATTTTGTAAATACAAAACTCAAATTAAAACGATCAGAGGTAACCACTCAGATAGAGCATTACGATTTCCTGGCATCGATATTTGACACTCTTAAAAGAATATGTACCATCCTCATCGACTTGAATCGTGATTCGTGGTCCTATATCTCCATGGGATATTTCAAACAGAAAATCAAGGAAGGTGAAATTGGTTCTTCTGCCATGCCCCATAAGGTAAACCCTATTGATTTTGAAAACTCTGAGGGCAATGCAGGAATAGCCATTGCCTTGTTCGAACATCTGGCTGTTAAACTTCCGGTTTCTCGTTTGCAAAGGGATCTTACCGATTCGACTGTTCTCCGAAATATTGGTGTTCCCCTGGCTCATATGCTCATCTCTGTTAAGGCTACCAAAAAAGGACTTAACAAGTTGATCATTCATGAAGAAAAGATCTACAAGGATCTTGACCAAAACTGGATGGTCGTATCAGAGGCGATACAAACCGTATTGCGAAAGATTAATTATCCACAGCCTTACGAAAAACTAAAAGAGCTCACCCGCACCAATGAATTGGTTTCCCGCGAAACCATACACTCCTTCATTCGTTCTCTGGAGGTAGATGAACAAATAAAAGAGAGTCTGCTTCAAATAACGCCTTACAACTATATAGGCATTATGCCTGTGATAGATTAACTCCGGACTGGCAATTCTTTTTTCCCTTTAACGTTATGGTGTCTGGTGATTGCAATTACAATTCAAATATAGATAATGGATAATTACAGGAAGATTCTTGGCTATATATTACCCTATAAAGCTAATGTTGCACTCAATATATTCTTTAACTTCCTGAGTGTGGTATTTAATGTTTTTTCTGTAGCCATGATAATCCCCGTTTTGGGTATTCTCTTTGAAACCCAACCTCTTGTGACAGAGAGAATGCCTCTGGCCTTCAATTCAGATGCGCTGCAGAATAATTTCTACTACTATATCAGTCGGTTAATGCTTGAAGTGGGTAGTGTAAATACGCTGATCATCGTGGGCCTGGTGACCATCCTAATGAGTTTTTTCAAAAATGGATTTAAATATCTTGCCATGTACTACCTGGCCTGGTTGAGAAACCGGGTGGTAAAAGATATACGCAATGAGTTGTACGAGAAAACCCTTGACCTGCCCCTATCCTACCATTCCAATGAGAAGAAAGGTGATTTGATAAGCCGCATGACTAGTGATGTTCAATTGATAGAACACAGTATAATCAGTTCACTGGAGATGATTTTCCGTGAGCCCATAACCATCCTGGTGCTGTTGGGAGCCTTATTGTTCATCAGCCCGCAACTAACTCTTGTTGTACTGCTGTTACTACCCCTGAGCGGTTTGATCATAGGGCGTATCGGTAAGACATTACGTTCTACTGCCCTGAGAGGACAAAATAAACTAGGTCTGATTCTCTCCGTTATGGAAGAAACACTTACAGGAATAAGGGTGATTAAAGCCTTTAACGCAGAAACCAAGATGAAAAACAGGTTCTTTAGCCTGAATAGCTTCTACACCTTGGTAATGACAAAAATGTACCGCAAGCAATATCTTGCTTCTCCCATAAGCGAGTTCCTGGGAACAGCAGTAGTCGTGGTGATTATCTGGTATGGAGGATCATTAATTTTAGGTTCAGAAAGCAACCTGGCTCCGGAGGGATTTATAGCATACCTGATATTATTTGCTCAAATCATTAATCCGGCCAAATCCTTCTCTACAGCCTACTATAATGTACTGAAGGGTATGGCTTCGGCCGATCGTGTAGAAGATATATTGAAGGCTGATTTAAAAATAAACGATGCTCCCCATGCAAAAAGCATAAATAGCCTAAATCATTCCATCGAATTTAAAAACGTAAGCTTCCAATATGCCGATGCCCCCATCATTAAGGATATCAACCTGGTGATTCCAAAGGGCAAAACCGTTGCTCTGGTAGGGCAATCAGGAGCAGGAAAATCAACCCTGGTGGATTTGATACCAAGGTTTTACGATGTGAGCAGTGGTGAAATCCTACTTGATGGAATCAATATCAAAGACATCAAGGTGAAAGATTTAAGATCCATTATGGGTAATGTAAGCCAGGAAGCCATACTATTTAATGATAACTTCTTCAACAACATCGCCTTTGGTGAATATAACATTTCTGAAAAAGACGTTATCAATGCGGCAAAGATTGCCAATGCTCATGAATTTATCGTAAGAACCCCCCTAGGGTATTACAGTAACATCGGTGATCGGGGGAACAAACTTTCGGGAGGACAAAGGCAAAGGCTAAGTATAGCAAGGGCGGTACTTAAGAACCCACCCATTCTTATTCTTGATGAGGCCACCTCTGCATTAGACACGGAGTCGGAGAAACTGGTTCAGGAAGCCTTGAGCAATGTAACCAAAAACAGAACATCCATCGTTATTGCACATAGACTATCTACTGTGGTAAATGCCGATCTTATCTGTGTATTACACGAAGGAGAAATAGTAGAGAGTGGTAACCATCAGGAACTTATGGCAAAAGAGGGTTACTATAAAAAACTTCAGAGTCTGCAAATGTTTGCAGAATGAAATCATTTTTTACTTTTGTGAAAGCAAACCAAACAATTCAAAAATCAAACTAAAAATTAGAAAATGGATTTAAGCAAAGTAATGGCAATTTCAGGGAAAAGCGGACTCTTTAAAATCGTTTCCCAATCGCGCGGTAGCATAATTGTCGAATCGCTTGTTGACGGCAAAAAAATGCCCGTTTTTGCCACGCATCGCTCTTCCATTCTGGAAGATATAAGCATGTTTACCTATTCTGAAGATGTGCCTTTAAAAAAG
>JBEPXC010000031.1:12471-23621 GCA_041642035.1 Sphingobacteriia bacterium | reverse complement strand
TGCCTTCCACGGCCATGGGCCTGGGGCTATCTATTCAGATAGCGGCTTTAAGCTGGCTGTTAACCTACAAGTACAACCTATCCATCAGTGATATTGGATTGGTATGGGCAACCGGCCCCATTGCCGGGATTATCGGACAGGTAATCATCGGTATTATCAGCGACAATATATGGGTGATGAATGGCAGGCGCAGAGTGTTTATTATTGTTGGGGGTGTTCTTGCATCGCTTATGTTGCTGGCCTTGCCCAATATTGGCATCATTGGGGCCAGTCTGGGCATAGAAGCTATCCTGGGGATTGCCATTACCATTTCCATGATTCTGGACTTATCCATTAATGTGTCTTTCAATCCTACACGTTCGATCATTGCTGATGTTACCCCTGAAGGGACAGAGCGGACAAAAGGTTATACGTGGATGCAGACTATTTCAGGATCATTTGGGGTTTTATCCTATTTTATCGGGGCAACCCTGGGCAATATTGCCTTGATATACATCGGTGCCGTTGCCGTATTGGTTTTTTCCATTTTACCTCCTTTTTTCATCAAAGAACCCCGTTACCTGGGTCGATATGGCGAGGATGAAGACGAAATCACCAAAGCTCTTGAAAAGGAAAAGCCCATACCACATCAATATGCCACCCCTGTGGAGGTATTCCTGAACATCAAACCCTTGTGGGGATTTTTGTTGTACGGAATTTATGCTATCATTAAACGTTTAACAGGTCTTGAATTTCCCGGTTATTATTTCGAGATTTTCGCTTTTGGACTAACGGCCATTTTCATTATACAGGCTCTGGCTAAAAAAGAAGAAGGAAAATCTGCTAAGGAGGCCGGAAAGATAGGATTTCAAAAAGTATTGGCAGCACACTCTTTCTCCTGGATCGGGGTGCAAAGCATGTTTATTTATTTATTTGCCTTTGTACAATTTCGCATTCCTGATCTTAGCAATGACTCCATCGGAACGGTTGTAAACTGGAGCTTTTTCTCTTTAAATCTGATTGCCGCAATCATTCCTGTACTATTGCTGCAGCCGCTGGCCAACAGATTTGGCAGAATAAAAACTCACGCCTGGGCATTGGTAGTAATGGCTTTTGGTTATACAGGTATTCTTTTATTGGGAAGTACACCCTATACCATTTATATTCTTATGATGGTAGTAGGAATTGGCTGGGCATCAATCATCAGCCTGCCCTTTGCCATTATGAGCCAGAAAGTAGCACAAAATCAAATGGGATTGTACATGGGTCTATTTAACCTATCGGTTGTTCTGCCGCAGTTGGTTTCTAGCTTTGCCATTGGAGAAGTGGTTCAGGATGTGGCCAACAAGTCAGTCCTTCTGATCATTTGTGCCGTTACAGTAGGTATATCTGCCCTGTGCTGGTTTTCGATCAGAGAAAAAAAGGTGAGCGAACCTGACACCCCTTATCCCGGAATCGTTGACAAAGGATAGCATAAAAAGTTAAACATTATTATGAAAAAAGGATTTTTGTAAGGAAAAAGCAGGTTGGGGAAACCGACACCATTAATCAAACGAAATAAACCATTTAAAATAAAAACGACAAAAACAACAACATGAAGAGATTACTGTACATCGCGCTTATACTTTTTGTAACAATTGCCTGCAACAAGGCAAAAGAGGGTGCGGCCACCCTGGTATTATCGCTTAAAAATGCCGATATGGAGCAGGTAGAGGCCTCCATCATAAAAGATTTCATTGCTTACAACCGCGAGATCATACAAGCTACGGCTGATGAAAACGGGCTGTACAGCTTTAGCCTGGACATCAGCGAACCTAAGATGGTGCAAGTAAACCTGGGGCAGAAACGTCTGCAGATATTTCTTGACCAGGGCGCAAACCTTAGGGTGGAAGTCGATATGAGCGACTGGGACAACACCCTGACTTTCAAGGGTGACTATGCTGCCGAGAACACTTTTCTCACCCAAAACACCCGGGCTAAGGAGCTGCAGTTTGGGCAGATGCTGATGATGAAGAAATACCGCGAAGCCACCGCCGGTGAGTTTGCCGATTTTGCCAACGAAATGCATGCTGCATCGGCAGAGGCCTTAAACAGCTACAACAAAAAACAAAAGCTGGATCAGGATTTCAAAAACTGGTTTACCACCGACAACGACTACACCCGCTACACCAACCTGCTTAATTATTCACCCTATTTCACCTATTTCAATAAAACAGAGCCTGAAGTGAGCGAAGAGTATTACGATTTTATTCCCGAAGCAATGGTGTTTACCGACGAGCATTTCCGGGTGGGATCGTTTACCGGCTTTTTGAACACTTACATGCAGCATTACTTGCGTAGCCAGGAAACAGAGATGCCTGCACAGGAGGAGGTATTTGAAAAAAGCATCATGGCCACCAACACCATTTATGAGGGCAAAGCAAGAGATTTCGTAATGACCAACCTTATCAATGCCGAGCTCAACTGGGGCGATTTCAAAAAGGCGGAAGCCCGGTTTGAGGAGTTTCGCCAGAGCAGTCCCCACACAGAGTTTATTGCACTGCTGCAACAGGCATACGACAATGCCCTGCGCGTGGCTCCGGGCAATGCAGCACCGGCCTTTACCCTCACCGACCTTGAAGGAAAGGAAGTCTCGCTGCAGGATTTCAGCGGCAAGGTGATATATCTTGATTTCTGGGCCAGCTGGTGTGCCCCCTGCATGCGCGAAGTACCTTATGCAAAGGAATTGAAAAAACGTTTTGAGGGCGAAGAAGAACTGGTGTTTCTGTATATCTCGGTAGATGAAGATCAGGATGCCTGGAGAAAGACTGTTGAACAACAACAAATAGAGGGTGTTCATCTGAATGTAAAAGGGATGCAGGCCGATATTGCCAAACAATATAACGTGAAAGGCGTACCCACCTTTTACATCATCGATAAGCAAGGCGTCATCCATAACAACAATCCCGGCAGGCCTTCATCGGGTGATGTAATAGATGAGCAGTTAAGAACAGCATTGGGTGCCTGAACCAGTGGCTGTCCCTGCCTCATAAGACAGGGACAGTCTCTACAAGGGTAATCCCAACCAAATCATAACTCCTATGGAAATGAATACCGAAAAAACGCTGGAACTGGGCGGAAAGCATTACAAGACGGTGCGCATCAACGACCGGATATGGATGGCAGAAAACCTTTCGCTTTTGGTAAAGGGGAGTTGGTTTTACAACGACAATGCGCAGTATGGACCACGCCTGGGCAGGCTCTACAGCTGGCAGGCGGCCATGGATGCCTGTCCACAGGGTTGGCGGCTGCCCACGGTGTCGGACTGGGATGAGATGATCAGGTTTTTTGGGGGCGAAGAACAAGCTTTTCATGCCCTACTCAAGGGGGGTGAGAGCGGGTTTGAGGCCATCTTCTCGGGGTACCGCTCTATGGAGGGCGATTTTCTGAGCCTGGAGCGGGCAGCCGATTTCTGGACCGCTACCCAGGCAGGCCAAGCCAACGCATGGCTGTTTTATCTCATCTACAAAAAAGAAAAAGTTTTCAGGATCATAGACGACAAAAGATGTGGATTCTCGGTACGATACATTAGGGATGTAGAATAAATATCCTAAGCAAATTTACAAGCATACATAGACATATTTATTTTTTAATAGGTTTGTTGTAATTATACTACCCGGACAACGACCAATGATTTTGTAAATCAAGGTGCAGGAAAACGATTTTATTAAGACCATAGAATTACATCGAGGCATCATCTTCAAGGTATGCAAGATCTATTGCCCCACCGATGATGACTGCGATGACCTTTACCAGGATATCGTTGCCCAGCTTTGGAAAGCATGGGGTGGTTTCAGGGGTGATTCGAAAATCAGCACCTGGATATACCGCATTGCGTTGAACACAGCCATTTCAGGCTTCAGAAAACAAAAACGCAACCCGCTAAGAAATTCGGTGGATACCGAAGATGTAAACCTGGCCCAGGAAGATGTAAGAAAGAAGAAGGAAGACCTGGAGTTGCTGCACCTGGCCATTGGTAAACTTTCGGAGGTGGAGAAAGCAATGATCATGCTCTACCTCGACGAGGTGTCGTATGAAGAAATCGCCAACATCATGGGTATAACACAGAACAACGTCAGGGTAAAGATGTTGCGCATCAGAGAGAAACTAAAAACCATTATGGCAAACTACTAAGCTTTATGGATGAATTAAGCAAACTTAAACAAATGTGGGAAAGCTCTTTCGATGGCCACCATGACACGATGGACCCCGAAAAGCTGTTGGAAATGATACGCAACAAATCATCGGGTCCGGTAGATAAGCTGAAGAAGAGTCTGTACATAGAAATTGGCACCATACTGCTGGTCATTCCTCTTTTGGTGGTGGTAATGATTAAGCTGCCCACACTTTACTTTATACTCAACACCTCCGTCCTGATTGTTTTGTTTAGCGCAGCACTGATGTGGTACTACTACAACCTTCGAAAAATCACCACCCTCTGGAACCAAAGCCAGCAGAACCTGCGCCGCTCTCTGGAGAGTACCCTGCTGTTGTTGCACTTTTTCCGGAAGACCTATTTTTACCTCAACATATTGTTGTTTCCCCTGGGCGTATACTTTGGCTACGTGATTGGCTTTGGACTGGGATCGGGGGGCGAAAAGGTGACTTCGCTGCTGCTGCTGGAAAACGTACCTTACTGGACGAATGTGATGCTGTGGATCGCAGCAGGGGTCTTGTTTTTCGGACTGTTCCTGCTATTTTTACGCTTTTATGTCAGGCGGCTGTATGATGTGCACATCAACAAGCTTTACCTGATACACCGTGAGCTGATAGAAAACGAGCATTAACAAAGATGACCATGAAAATTTTCATCAGCCTTATTACCCATTCCTGGAAGATGTTTCGCCGCTCGGAACTATTCGGTAAGAGCTTTGCAGTAATCTTTATGCTGGCCTTACTGGCCTTTTTCTTTTTATCGCAACTGAATATGGCAGGAAGGCTGCTCCCTTCCTTGCTCAATGAGCATTTCCCTGCGCGTAGCCCGGGAGGATGGGTTTATGGATACCTGCTTTTGCTGATGGTGACAGATTTTTCGGTGCGTCTGTTTATGCAATCGCTACCCGCCCAACAGGTAAAGCCTTATCTGCACCTGCCTGTTTCGCATGCTACCCTCTCGGCATACTGGATAATACGTTCGTGGTTGCATCCGTTGAATTTCTATCTTTTGTTTTTTTTCCTGCCCTTCATCCGCGTCACCATCAACCCCCAGACCAGCAGCCAGGAACTAGGTCTGCTGGGCATATTTATGCTTACGGCCATCAACCAGGGCTTGCTCATGTGGCTGAAATCGTCGGAGGGGAACAGGATGAAAGCCATCATCATTACGGCTAGCGCGGCAGGGCTGATCATGTTGGCTTATAGTGTCTTCAACAGCTGGATTATGGACTTCTCCCGCTCCATGTTCCTGGGCTTTGTCAATGGAGATGCCGGGGTATTCGCCACTGTGACGGCCCTTATCCTGCTGTTTCATTACCTGGCATACCGACAGGCCAAGGGCGGGTTTTACAGGGTCTTTGATCAGGGCAGCAAACAAAAAACAGTAGCCGCAGACAATCCCATCGAAAGGATTCTTGCTGCCGTACCTGTCTTTGGCCCCTATTGGCTGATGGAATGGCGGCTGGTAAGCAGAAGTAAAAGAAGCAAATTCAACTTCTTTTTTATGATTCCCATAGGAGTGGTGGTCTCTGTTTACATGGCATCAAGAGCAAGTGACCATCCCGAAGCCTACGTGGCCATAATATTTATGCTTGCCGGAAGCTACGGCAACTTTCATCTTCAGCATGCTTTTTCGTGGGAGAGTTATCATTTCGATTTCCTGGCTACGCGTTGTTTCGACATGGACAAGTTCATTGCCTCCAAATACAATTTCTATGTTGGATATGCCAGCCTACAACTGCTGATCATTCTGCCTGTGTTGCTATGGTATAATGTTCCGCTTGCGCTGCTGTTTTGCGGAATGTATTTGTATGCCTGCGGCTTTGGCTACTATTTCTACCTGCGCACAGGCATAAGTAATTCAACCCGCTTTGATGCCAACGGTCGCAGTACCTTCAATATGGAAGGGGTAACGGGGATGAAGTTTTTGCAGGTGATTCTGTTGTTTCTATCCATTGTACCCTTTCTGATCGTGGGCACATTGCTGCATCCCGACTATGGCAGTGCCTTGCTGCCGGGCATTATCGGACTAACATTTCTATTGACCCAAAAGTGGTGGATCAAAAATTTAACCAGGAAGTTCTACAAGAGAAAATATATCAACCTGAACCTATACCGACAAAAATAAAAATATGCACCTAATCATAGAAGAGCTGCGCAAAAGTTATGGGGGACAAACCGTTCTCGACATCCCCCGTGTGGAAATAAAACCGGGCGAAATAGTGGGGATAGCAGGCAACAACGGCGCAGGAAAAACAACCCTGCTTCGACTCATCCTCGATTTGATACCTGCCGATAGCGGATATGTCATGATTGATGGAGAGAAGGCAAATGAAAGCACCCAATGGAAGGAAAATACCGGAAGTTTTCTCGACGAAGGCTTCCTCATAGGTTTTCTCACCCCTGAAGAATACCTGCACTTTAATGCTCTCACCTATGGACTGAGTGCTGCCGAATCCGACGAAAGAATAAGCGAATATGGCAGTTTTATGAGCAATGAGATCATGGGTACAGGGAAATACATACGCCAGCTTTCTACCGGCAACAAGCAAAAAGTAGGGATTCTGGCAGCCATGATGGTCAACCCTCCCCTGCTGCTGCTCGACGAGCCTTTTAACTTCCTAGACCCCAGCTCACAGATCATCATCCGAAATCTGCTGGCCGAAAAGAACACAGCCCTTGGCAACACTATGCTTATCTCAAGTCACAACATCAACCATCTTGCCGGCATCTGTACCCGGGTGATTCTGCTGGAAAAAGGGAAAATCATCAGAGACATTCCGGCACAGAGCGAAGGGAGTCTAAAGGAAATAGAAGAATATTTTTCAACCAGGGCGAATGCATAATAAGCGGGAAGCTCGAAGCGGGAAGCTGGAAGGAGAAGACTTTCCATCGTCACGGTGACATGGAAAGGTCTGGAATACATACAATTTTTCTGCTGTTAATGTATCTTTGTGGTTTTAAATTTGCAGTGAAATAAAATAAAGCGATTATTTTTTCGTATTATTTTAACCAAATCTTATAATAAATACTTCGGACTTTATGATACTTCGGATATTAGTAATGATGGCCGGTATGGTTGCTTCGGGTCTATTGAGTGCCCAGACGCTCACTTTTCCCATACATGTGCACAACGGACAAGAGATAGAAACGTGTTCGGGAGTATTTACAGACAGTGGTAGCGATACCCTGAGCGCTTACGCTAACAACGAAGAATATTCCGTTACTTTTCGTACAGAAGAGATTCCCGGCACCACACAATATCTTAAGCTGGACTTCAGTTTCTTTGATCTGGGTTCAGGAGATTTCCTATACATCTACGATGGGCCTGATGCCAATGCGGAGCTCCTGGTCGCTGCCACGGGTAACGAGTTGCAGGCCAAACAGATTTGGTCAACACAGTCCTCATTGCATATCCGTTTTGAATCATCACCCTCCGACACGGCCCTGGGATGGCGTGCCGGCATAGAATGTTTTGAACTTTGCGAAGCCTTTTATGCAGACATAACCACCCCCTCAGGTTCTTCATTCGATTTCTGTCCCGATGTGCAGTCGGTGACCTTTACCGCAGAGGCTGGATACTACGGTGGCAATCCCTCGGGAACGCTACAAGATATCAGCTACCAGTGGAACTTTGATGGCGACACCAGCCAAGGCTCTACGGCAACCAACACCTACAGCGAACCCGGTGCATACCCCTTCCGGATTACCATAGCGGATGCCCAAAACGGATGCTCTTTCGACAGCATCATTACCGTGCGCCTGGCTACCGTTCCCCATTTTGAGAACACACAGCTGTCGGTGGATACTGTTTGTGCCAATGAGCCCTTTTCGTTGCTGGGCAGTGTGCAAAGTGTTTCCTGGACAGGATTCCCTACTTCGGTAGATACCTCCTTCCTGCTTGCTCCGGGCGAAGCCTTCACCTCAAGCCTCACCTTCGATGTATTTCCTCAGGGCCAACAGATTGTGCTGATGGAAGATTTCGACCGCATCTGTTTTAATCTTGAGCATGAGGATTTTGGCCACCTGGAACTACAACTGGAATGCCCTTCGGGCAATACCGTTACGCTCAAGCAACAGGGGCTGGGGGGCGCCCATCTGGGTGAGCCCGTGGTTTATGGCAATGAGGATATTCCGGGCATCGGATATGAATATTGCTATAGCACCACGCCACAGTTTGGCAACATGGACGAAACAGCTTTTCACTTTCACACCTATACCGATCAGGCAGGCGACCTATATAACAATCAGGCATACCTGCCCGCGGGCTCCTACAGCGCGGCTCAATCGTTCTCGAATCTCAACGGATGCCCACTCAACGGCACATGGACCATTCGTGCGCAAGACCAAATCAACGGCACTTCCGGTCACTTGTTGGGTTGGAGCATGTTTTTCAATGAAGATTTTTACCCCGACTCACTCATCTTCACCCCTGAAATTGTTGAAGAAAAATGGTTTAATGATAGCGGCAACGAGATAGGAAATAATCCCGCCAATGCGACCCTCAGCACTGAAGGCATATACGATTTTACCTACCGGGTATGGGATAACTTTGGCTGCTCTTACGATACCACCCTGACCTTATTGGTGTTGCCATTGCCCAAAGCAGAGATTGTCTCTGAGCTCGAACTCCCTCTTTGCGAAGGAGATTCCACCCTGCTTACGGTAACACCTGAGCTGGTGGGAGAAGAAGAAAACTGGCAGTTTCAATGGATGCTCGAGGGCGAAGAACTGGAAGGGCGCATCTTTGATACCATCATGGCCAAACAAATGGCCAATTATATGGTGCGCATTACCGATACGCTTACCGGTTGTTTTGCCTTTATAGAGCTTGCCGTATCCGATCAAAACTGCGATCTGACTATTCCCAATGTCTTTACCCCCAATGGTGATGGGATAAATGATCTTTTTGAAATCCAAAACCTGGAATATTACCCCGGCAGCACAATAGTTATATACAACAGAAATGGCAAGAAGGTATTTGAAAGCAACGACTATTATCTCAACTGGTGGGATGGCAACAACCAGGCACAGGGAACCTACTATTATGTAATAACCTACACCCGCCTTAACCAAAGGAAACAAACGCAAGGCGTAATAACTTTAATCCGGTAGCTCGTTGTAATATTTATGCTGCTAACCCTACTATTGATATCGTATACAAGCACAAGTAAAAAAATAACGTTTATTAATTTGTCGGTTATGGTTAAAGGGTTATTTTTGACCCTTCAAAATAAATTTTAATTATTTGACTATCAATCAAAAATAAATTATGAGTGAAAAGGACAAACCGACTAACGAGGGTTTTTTCAAGCGGTTGCTAGATAAAGTGGAGGTGGTAGGGAATAAGCTACCCCAACCTGTAACCTTGTTTGCCATTTTAATGGCTGTAGTATTGATCTTATCCTGGATATTTGGCGGTATCACGGTACTGAAGCCAGGCACCGGAGGAGCAACGGGGCTTCCCGAAGATTTTATTGTAGTGCAGAATTTGCTCACCAAGGAAGGCGTTCAACGCATTTTCACCAGCATGGTAAATGTGTTTGCCACCTTTCCACCGCTGGGGCTTGTACTTGTGGTAATGCTGGGTATAGGGGTAGCAGAACATACAGGCCTGATTGCTGTGGCGCTGAAGGTTTTTGTTTCCAAGGTTCCCAAATATCTTATTACCTTTTCTATTGTAGTAGCAGGAATGATTAGCTCAGTAGCTGCCGATGCGGGTTATGTAGTCTTAATTCCCATGGGTGCTGCCTTGTTTATGGGTATGGGGCGGCATCCGCTGGCGGGGATAGCAGCAGCCTTTGCAGGTGTTTCGGGTGGATTTGGAGCCAATTTCCTCCCTACAGGACTCGATCCTATGATTGCCGCTTTCACCGAGCCTGCAGCCAACCTTATTGATGCAGCCTATACGGTAAATCCACTCTCTAATTATTACATCATGGCAGCTTCAGTGCCTCTGGTAGGCATTGCCGGCACCTGGGTAACGGAGAAGATATTGGTGCCCCGGTTAGGGGAATACAAGCCACAGGGAGGTATGCTGGCAGAAGAAACCAATAATACGGTGAGCGCACAGGAAAGAAAAGCCTTGAAATGGTCTATGCTTTCTGTGTTAGCTGTGCTGGCTCTTGTAGCAATTGCTATTATACCCTCCGAGGGGTTGTTGAGAGGTGAAATAAATCCTGAGACTGGCAGTGCCAGCATGCAGCCTTTTTACAACTCATTGGTACCTATCATGTTCATCATCTTTTTTGTGGCAGGATTGGTTTACGGCATTGTGGCCAAAACCATCCGCTCCGACAAAGATGTTACCGACATGACAGCCAAATCGATGGCCACCATGGGTATGTATATCGTAATCGCCTTTGTAGCAGCGCAATTTGTGGCTTATTTCAATTGGTCCAACCTGGGCAGCGTGCTGGCGGTGAAAGGTTCCGATGGCCTCAATGCCATTGGGTTTACCGGTATTCCACTACTGGTAGCCTTCATCATTATTGCTTCCCTGGTAAATCTTGTCATGGGAAGTGCATCGGCCAAATGGGCTTTGCTCGCTCCCATATTTGTACCCATGCTTATGCTTATGGGCTATTCGCCTGAAGTAACCCAGGCAGCCTATCGTATCGGAGATTCATACTCCAACATTCTCACTCCTCTTCTGCCCTATTTCCCGTTGGTGATTGTCTTTGCTCAGAAATACGACAAATCAGCAGGGATCGGCACACTTATCTCCATGATGCTCCCTTATTCCATAGCATTCATGATAGCAAGGATACCCATGTTTATTGCCTGGGTATGGTTGGGTCTACCCCTGGGAATTGAGGGCCCCATCTATTACGAAACAGAATCAGCTACTTCTCAACATATAGAAGTGGAAACTGATGCCCTTACAGATGTCATACCCCAAAATGCTCTTTTGGTAGATCACTTTTCTACCAAATCACACAAATAAAGGATTACAATCCGGGGCCCAAGGGCCCAGG
>JBEPXC010000031.1:0-12461 GCA_041642035.1 Sphingobacteriia bacterium | reverse complement strand
AGGATATTTTTTTGAATCATGCCAGTAATAATCTATCATGAACGACCTTAGTCTTTTTGTTTCAGACCTCCACGGAAAGGTAAGCCGCTATGAGAAGTTTTTCCATTACATAGAACATCAGAACCCCGGAGCTGTTTTTATTGGTGGAGATATCCTGCCTTCGAGTATTTTGCATAGTTTCAGAGCCGGAGAGAACAAACCGGATTTTGTCTCAGATTACCTGGCCCATAAGTTTGAAATACTAAAGAAAAAGCTGGGCGAAAACTATCCCAGAGTGTTTATTATCATGGGTAATGATGACCCTAAAATAGAAGAAGAAACCCTGATTCAATATGAAAAGAGTCAATTGTGGGAATATATCCACAATAAAATAGTGACCCTCGGAGAACACCAGATACTGGGTTATTCCTATGTCCCCCCTACTCCATTTCTGCTTAAGGACTGGGAGCGGTATGACATAGACCATCAGGTGCCCCCTCTTTGTATTCATCCCACTGATGGCTTTCTTACCACCAGCAAAGACAATATCGATTTTCAAACAACCATGCGCGATGACCTCTCACAATTAGGGTCCGGCATCAAGGAAGGGAATGCTATTTGTCTTTTTCATTCTCCTCCTTATAACACCGGACTGGATCGCATTGATATGGATGGTGTTTCAGTGGATGATAGAAAAATGGACGTAAATGTGGGGAGCAAAGCCATCAGAGAATTTATTGAACAGAAGAAGCCCTTCATTACCCTTCACGGCCATATCCATGAATCCTCGCGTATTACAGGTTTATGGAAAGAACTGATTAACCAGACTACTTCCCTGTCTGCTGCCTACGATGGACAAGGTCTTGCGGTGGTTAAATTCAGATTATCGGATCCAATGGATGCCGAAAGAATTATCCTGTAAACATTGCCCCTTATATATTGTTAAAACTTATTGATGCTTAATTGATAAAATATTAATTTAGCCTGACTTTTTATGCCTTTTATGCATACAGGATTATCCCTATGCAAATGGCATTCTCAAATAGGAGCATCCCCCTTAACAAGACAGGCTCTTTATAAATGATGGGGCTATGGGCAGGCCTGTTTGACTTATTTCAAAACCCGCAAGTGAATGGACTCAAAAACGGTAAAAAACACATACAGCAAAATCAGCGAAAACCTTCACAACAGAAGGGTTTTAGATGCCATCGAAAACATCCGGAAACTGATCGATTTCTCGGGCAAGGAATTTTTCTCCAGCCAGCTCGATCAGCATGCCCTTACCTACGAGAATATATTGCGGCATTCCTTTGGCGAAATAAAAGACCCCCAGCGGAGCAAGGTATATCTATACCTTAAACGCAATCTGCTGGAAATGGCCGATGAGTTGCAGGAACGAATCCTCACTGAAAATGCTACAGGCAACATTTACCAGTTGAAAAAACAACTCGACAGAGACAAAAAAACCGAACGCACCGAAATACTTTCTTACCTGGAAAGCCTTACATTCGATAAGGAACTATCGGAAATCCTCAAAGGAGTTAATATCTCGGGCGAACAACTCAGCATCAGCAGAGAAGATGCTCTGGTTAAGACATTCAACATTATATGGTTGTCGGATAAATACACAGAATCAGAGATTGAGCTGCTCAATGCCGTATGCGACTCGCAGCAATTGCCATGGCATGATAAAAGTCTAATCGTAAGTGCACTAACGTTAAGCTTACTGCGTTTCTTTGACATAAACAAGTTCATGTTGCTGTTCCGCTTCATCAATGCACGCCAACAACCCACCTGGCAAAGAGCATTGGTAGGCCTTTTCATTTGCTTTCTCCAATACAATGACCGCTTTTATCTATACCCTGTGCTGGAAGAAAAAACCCGGGAACTGGCCCTGCAAGAGGATATACAGAAAAACCTGGAAGCAATTCTTATACAGTTTACCAAAACCAGAGAAACCGAAAGTGTCAGCAAAAAATGGAAGGACGATATTCTGCCGGCCATGATGAAACTTAGGCCAAAGATTGAGGAAAAACTTGACCTGGAAAATATCTTTAAAGATGAATTTGGAGAAGAAAAAAACCCTGATTGGGAAACCGTTTTTGAAGATGCCCCCGATTTACTGGACAAATTACAGGAATTTACCGAGATGCAGATGGAGGGAATGGATGTCTTTATGAGTGCATTTTCGCAACTTAAAAACTTTCCCTTCTTTTACAAAATCAGCAACTGGTTTGTCCCTTTTTATGCCGATAATCAAACCATACAGCCGTATTTTAAAAGTGCACAAAGTAGTGTAGACCTGAGTCCACTGGTAGAAAAGCTCGAAAAGACCTTCTTTATGTGCAACAGTGATAAATACTCCTTTTGCATCAACCTGAGTATGATACCCGATCAGCAAAAGACAATGATGCTCAACATGGTCAATGCCGAAATGGACAGCGTTTCGGAAATAGAAAAATCAGAAGGACTCATCAACGATTTTGCCACCACCAAAAGTATCTATACACAATACTTCCAGGATCTTTACCGTTTCTTTCGCCTGCATCCCTGGAAAACGGAATTCGAAGATATTTTCATACAGGAACCCGATATCTTTGATAATGCATTTATTAAAAATATCATCACCGATTCTAAAACAATACGCAACATTGCCGAATTCTATTTCGACAAGCAGTTTTACCCCTACGCCCTTAATATTTTCCTTTCCTTGCTGCATCGCAACAATAACAATGTAGAGCTTTTTGAGAAAATCGCCTTCTGTTATGAGAAAATGGGTGATTTCCAAAATGCCCTCAACTATTACAAGAAAGCTGAACTCATAGAGACCCAGCGACTGTGGATCATTAAGAAGATTGCTTTCTGTTCAAAATTCCTCAACAGATGGGATGAGGCTCTCTCATATTATAAACTGGCGGAAGACAAGAACCCTGAAGACATGAAGGTTCAGGCAAATATTGGACAGTGTCTGATTCACCTGGAGCAATATGAGGAAGCACTGCAATATTATTTTAAAGTCGAAGTTATGGCACCCGAAAACCACAAGATAAGAAGACCTCTGGCCTGGTGCTCCTTTGTGGTAGGCAAATTCGATACCGCACACGACTATTTCAACCGATTGCTGGCCAAAGACCCTCAAAACAGATACGACCTGCTTAACCTGGGGCATACCCTTTGGTGCATGAAAAAAGAAGAAGAAGCACTCAACAAATACCAGCAAAGTCTCTCCTCCTTTAAAAACTTCAAGAACTTCGAAATAAGTTTTCTGGAAGACAAGAAACATTTGCTAAACCATGGTGTCGATGAGTTTGACATTGACCTGATGATAGAATACCTAAAATCGGGAAGATAAAACAACCACCACATATCCCTATATTTCAACATCTTACCCTTTCCTGTAAAATAAATATCATTTTTTTACCCTCGCACGCAGCGTTTGTGTAAGATCTCACGTCTTATAAATATAACGCTCTTTTAAAAACCGGGGTCATCGCCTTTCTGCCTTAAATATCAGACTTTTTAATTGAACCAAGACTCCCCCCAACAATCATAGCTTGTCCATTGGAAGGATACTCCGGTTTTTTTCTCGACACCATACAAACAACGATTATATTTTTGCTCTTTGTCTTTTTGAATAAAAACTAAACAGGAAAAAACCTGGAAAGATATTAACTCACGTTGCATCCTTCAGCAGATGCATTTGTTTCTCCTTAGTTTTTCCAACTCAATCGTTTTGATCTCAGGGTTAATGAAAAAATGGCCGCCTTTTTTTGCGTTTTACACCAAAACAAAAGTTGCTTCAACATTAACCAAAGCTCAGCAATCCTGCATGGCCATTACCCTGAATCAAACCGATTGTTATTACACTGGTTTTTCCTGCATGATTTTTTGTATTGGCAGGCTATGATTTGGTCACCCCTGCACAGCCAAATTTAGCCTGTCTTTTTTTTCTCTTTTTTTTAAGGAATGCTTAAGAAAAGTATGCTGTTTTTTAAACCCATCAATCAGTGATGGTCACTATACAGACCCAACGTTTTGGAACAAAAGGAATTTATTTGATTAAATGAAAAATAACACAACAGTTGCCTTGCTCACCCTGATCTTATTGGTTGTCCTTACATCATGCAATAAGGATGATGCAAAGGATCAAACCTTTAACTATATCGACCTTGAGTTTTTTGAGCAATTTTCACCCGAAGGAACCGAATTATATTTTAATTTTAAAACCCTGGAAAGCTTTCCTTGCAGTAACTTCACCCTTTCAGTAGCTGCTTCAGCCTCATCGGGTCAGAAAGAAATAAGAATAACTGATATCGAGGTGCCCGATGTGTGCGTAACAACCATGGGCCCAGCAACATACCTACTCCCCCTGGGGGCGGCAAACAAACAGACTACTCATTTCACCCTCTGGGTCAACGATAATCGTCATGATTTTCAACTCAAAACAGAAGCTAAAACCATTAGCGTTACAGAAGGAGAACACTTTGAAGACCATCTTTTCTTTGCCTTTGATTCAATAATGCGCATTCCCTTAAATACCGTCTGGGGATATGTAGTCTTTTCCGGTGAGGGCAATGGGGCGGAAATCTGGACTCAGATGCTGGAAAAGTTTTATCATGCCGGGGCAAAAGAGATGATTCTGCCCGACGGAAACTACTACTATTTCGACGTCAGGGAGAACAAAATATTATTTGAAAATGTAAAATCAACAGCACATACTTTCTATTTTCATTTCGATCAACCGATACAGCAATTGATAGACATTTATGAAAACAGTATTGCCAACCAGCAAGAGTCGGAACTTCAACTAAGACTATTCGACACCAAAGGAGAAAGATTTGTGTTGTAAATAAAATTTTCACCCCAGGGAAGTGAAAATATCGTTCTTTGAATACCTGGATTGCCAAACGGTATGATTTATGTGCATAAATCCTTGAAGATTTTTTTTACTTTTGTTTATAGCACAAACAAATGCCCACGTGGAAAAATCAAAGGAAATCGTTGATGGCTGCCTGAGAAATGACCGGCAAAAACAAGGTGAACTATACCGAATGTTCGCCTCTAAAATGTATGGGGTGTGCCTTCGTTATACCGGCAACAGAAATGATGCACAGGACATTCTCCAGGATGGCTTTGTAAAAGTGTTTGAGAACCTGAAAAACTTTAAATGGAATGGTTCACTCGAAGGATGGATGAAAAGGATTTTTGTGAACCTTGCCCTGGATAAATATCGCAGCAGAATCAATCATCTTTCCGTTGATGAGATGGAAGATGAAAAAGATATTACCGACAAGAAGGCTTCGGCACTGGATTTACTCTCAGAGAAAGAAATTCTTGCATGGATACAGGAGTTACCCGACCAATACCGCCTGGTCTTTAACATGTACATCATAGAAGGATTACCACATCAGGAAATAGCGGAACTGCTCAACATCGGCGTTTCTACTTCACGATCTAATCTTGCAAGAGCCAAGGCAATACTAAAAGAAAAAATAGACTATCGGTCGAATTGGATCGAAAAGGTTATATAAAAAACAATGAAAAAACTGGAAGAAAACATAAAAAGGAAATTGATGGACTTTGAGGCAGAACCACCTCAGGACATCTGGCATACCATTGAAAGCAGACTTGACGAGAAAGATTCGCGCAAGGCTGTCTTTTACTGGAAGAACATAGCGGCTGCCGCTGCCATACTACTGCTGCTGGCTAGTGGATCTTTCTTCCTGCCAGAAATATTTAATCCTATATCCGAGCCTGCCCTTGTGATTGCTCCTGCCGAGCCTGCCAACGATGTTGTACCAACGCCCAATAATACTCTGCAATCATCCCAGCAACAGCAACAGATACAACAACAAAGTTCTGCTTCCAATCAACCCGAAAATTTAAAACTTCAGTTTGCCACGGCAACACCAACAGTGAAAGAAACATCGCAAGAAGAGAACTTACCCACCTCACTGCTTTCGTATATAATACCCCCTAAGGTCGGATCCATCATTCATCAACAACAGCATCAGCAGCCTGCTACAAAGCAAACTTACGCAATTGCTTCGATCCAAAACACATCATCAGAATCATCGAATCTTACCCATACATTGGCATCCAATGACATGTTAACCCCATCTTCTTTTGCACTGGCAGCCTATTTTGCACCACAACAAACCTACCGCTATCATAGTGCAGGTGGTTCTTCTTTACAATCGCTGGAAACGCAAATGATGAACTTTTCTGCAGGCATGGGTTTGAAATATACCCTCAACTCCCGCTGGGAAATCGCATCAGGGCTAGGATATAACCGCATAGGACAAAACATACACAACATTGCTTCATTCAGTCACCCTTCTCAGACTGCCTTATACTCAGATGATGGCATGCGCATCGGTGCACATCCACAAAGCATGAGCACTTCCATGGGAGGGATTATTTTTACCGATCAAAGTCTGTACTTTGCCGATATCAGTTCTACCCGTATCATCACCCAAAAAGGCAGCTATGATGATGGCATCGTAAATCTGCTAAACAAATCAGGCACCGGACTGGTACAGCAATTCGAGTACCTTGAGTTGCCCTTATCAGCAAGATATAAAATCCTGGAGAAAGCAATAAGCATCTATGCCAAGGCAGGAATAACCGCCAACTATCTCCTGTCGGGCAATGTATACCTGCAGGGAAAACAGCACGATACTTCTATAGGAAAAAGTGTAGGCGTAAGTAAATTTAATTTTGCTGCCATGGCGGGACTGGCATTCAGTTATCCGATAACCCATCAGATGAGTGTTAGTCTTGAACCCACCGCCAATATGTTTCTACGCCCTATGGGGCAGGTGCAGAATCTCACTAAGGAAACCTATCCTTACACCTGGTCGGTGCAACTGGGTGTGTCACAAAAGTTGTAAATAATATAGCGGGAAATCAGTGGGTTATGCCTACCGGCATGAGGTAAAGGACCCGAACTTCATTATCCAGTTGAAGCACTTTTTCTACCTCATCATCTTTAAAAGCACCCACCACAACGGTAGCCAACCCCAGAGCAGAGGCCTGCAGATGCATATTCTGCGAAGCATGACCCACCTCATTGTGCACATATCTCTCGCCTCTCTCACCATAGCGATTCATTGTTCTTTCAAATACAGCCCCATAGATTACTACCAAAGCAGCGTCTGCAATCATCGATTGTCCCAGAGCGGCCTTCATTAGCTCACTTGAAAAATCACCCATATGAACCAGCTCAAGGGCATGGTCATAGGGCTCGTAGTGATATATCCCCCTCTCAAGTCCACTGATATTGTTGGTCATCACAAATATCTCAAGAGGAAAAGTTGCTCCTGCCGAAGGAGCCGTGCGAAAATTATCTTTATTATTGATACCCTGTGCACTCCATAGCAATTGAGATACCTGCTGTATCTGCATGGGCTCACTGCTGTATGACCTTGCCGACCTGCGTATAGCAAGAGCATCATTCAAGCTCATGCCACCGTCCTTGTTTGCCTGGGGCAACTGTAAAATATTGTTGTCCATATAAATCTGTTCATTAACTGCGCCTGCCTCCGTGTTGGTTTGGGGCGTAATGCCTTTAAACAAGCCAAAAAACAACACCCCGAGAACAATGATAAAAGTAAAAATTAAAAAAACGTAAGTGATTTTTTTCATAAAATAGTATTTGTGGTGTAAAAACAATTCCATAAAGAGCAACCAAAATTACCAAAAATAGATTGAAAAACTCCCTTACACGGATGAGGCTATTTTGAACGAATATAAATTCAGAGAATTGGAAGAAAAATTATGGCAAAAAAACTACCTTTGTTGCTGAAAAAGCCTATTATTCAAGCAATAGAGGTAAGCCAAAGAAGGTTTTTTTATAATTAAGCTGTCAAATTTAATCATAAAACCCCTTTTAAAATCCATGCACAAAATAACACAACATCCGATTCTTGATATCAAAACACCTCAGGAAATCACATTTCTTTTTAATGGATCTGAGGTAAAAGCGGAAAAAGGTTTTACCATCGCTGCTGCATTGCATCAGGCAGGTTTTCCCATTCACAGTCACAGTTTAAAAAATCGTAGTCGAAGCCTTGAATGTGGAATAGGCAAATGCGGAGCCTGCGAAATGCTTGTTGATGGCCAGGTAAAAAGAATTTGTATTTCCCTGTGCGATAATGTAAAGGAGGTATCAGAGATACCCCATGAATACATGGCTCCGGCAACCAGCTACCAGCATAAAGAAGCCCTTAGGGTATACAAAACCGATGTGGTGATTGTAGGAGCCGGTCCGGCCGGATTGGCTACCCGGGAAATCCTTAACCAACATGGCGTAAGCAACATTGTCGTTGACAGCAATGCTGAAATAGGTGGCCAGTTCAATATGCAGACACACCAGTTTTTTTTCTTTGAAAAAGAAAAGAAATATGGTGGATTAAGAGGATTTGAAATTTCAAGCCTACTGGCAGGAGACAATCACGATGGCATTTTGCTCGACTCTACTGTTTGGGACATATTCGAAAACAAACGAATTGCGGTTAAAAATATCAAAACGCAGGAGATCTATTATATCGACAGCGAATATTTTGTTGTAGCAACCGGTGCAGTTCCTTTTCTTCCTACCTTTCATAATGACGACCTCCCCGGGGTATATACCGCAGCAGTAATTCAAAAGATGATGAATGTTGAGTTGACTCTGTTGGGAAAAAACATCCTTACCGTTGGTGCAGGAAACATTGGTTATCTGACGAGCTACCAGCTTAAACAGGCAGGGGCAAATGTAAAAGCTATTATTGAGGCCCAGGCTCATGAGGGAGGCTTTCCTGTGCAAGCCAACAGGGTGCGTCGACTGGGAATTCCTATTCTTCTGTCTCATTTAATTCTGGAAGCAATCCCCAACGACAAAGGAGATGGAATAAAGGCAGCAGTAGTAGCCCAGGCGGAGAATTTTAAAGCTATTCCGGGCACAGAAAAGGTGATAGATGGGATTGATGCCATTAACATCTGCACCGGATTAATGCCCGACGATGTATTGCTCATAAAGGGTCGGGACATGTTTGGACGCAAATGCATGGGTGCCGGAGATGCTGTACGTATTGGTGAAGGAACCAGTGCCGTTTTGCGGGGCAAGCAGGTAGCCTATGAGATCCTCGAAAACATGACCAAACCATACAACTACAACGATTACCTTCTCCTATCCAAGGAATATATTGATTCGCAACAACATCCTTATAAAGTAATAGAAGAACCCGCCTTACCCACACCGGAAAGAAGACAAAAGCCATTTGTTGTAATTGACTGTCTCTACGGTTTTGCCTGCAACCCATGCGCTTTTGCCTGTTCCTATGGGGCAATAACAAAAACATCCACCAGCACTGTCCCCAATATCGATTTTGATAAATGCGTGGGTTGTATGGATTGCGTTTACCAGTGTCCGGGTTTGGCCATCTTTGGATTCAATCTGGCAAAAGATACTTTTTTCCTACCCATCGAATTTGACATGAATGAAGGAGAAGAAGTTTATTTGGTAGATAACAATGCCAACATATTGGGCGATGGAACCATACAAAAGATTTTGCGCAAGAAAAACCGCACCCATGTAGCCAGAGTTAAAGCAATTACGATAAAAGAAGAAGACAAAATAAGGGTAAGGGCATTCATCATCAAAAATCAGTATCCGGAAAAGTTGGATTTAAAACCACACGGAGAATCATTCATGAGTGATGTGTTTATGTGTCACTGTGATGATGTTGGCTTTGATGAGGTGATGGAAGTGATCGGTGATCGCAAATTCGTGTCAGTTGAAGAAATCAAACACACCACCCACCTGGGCATGGGACCTTGCCGTGGCAAGAGGTGCATACAGCGGCTCAAACAGAATCTCCGCCCCAAAGGTATCCGCCTTATTGGAGGAAGCACTCCACGGGCCCCTATGTCGAACCAGATAAGCATGGGCGAACTATACCCATCGTCCAACCATGAGAAAATTATTACTTCAGGGGTCAATAAAAAGATGCCCGTGGTAGAGGTAAAATCGTTTGTTGCAGGAGGAGGAATTGGCGGCAGCTCACTATTCCGCTTTCTGGCAGAGGAAGGGTTTGAGCCCGTATTGATTAACCATGGATATGGTGCTTCCTGGCGTAACATCGCAGGGGGAAGGCCGGTATTCAGCCTTCCCGAACTAACGGATATTGCTCGCCACAATCTCGAGCTCTTTGGAGATTTGGCCAAAGAATATGATATCGATTTCCGCCTGATAAACTATATCACCTTTGCACACGATGAGCAGATGTATAAAGCTTTGGAGGAATCTATGGCATGGCAAAAAGCCACCATGATAAAACCAACAGAGTTCAGGCAGCAGATCTCCCCATATTTCGATAGCAGTAACAACAAATACATTGCTGCACTCAAAACCAGTGAATGCTGGCAGGCCACTCCTGGAAAAGTTATTGAAGCTCTACGCAAAAAAGGGATTGCTCACGGAGGCACCTTGCTTGAAGACACCCGGCTAGTTGATGTGGAGAAAACAGGGGATAAATACAAAATTATCATTAAAACCCATGAGGGCGAATACATCGAATACCACAGCCCCGTATTCATCAATGCATTGGGAGCCGAAGGCGATAAATTTGCCAAAGCATTGGGCATCGAAACAGGCTTGTTTCCGGTAAAACACCAGGCTTTTATCACACGCCGGCTTCCCATGCTGGGAGTAAACGGACAACCTCTTGATATGCTTATCGACAGAAGGAATTACAAGGGATTCTCTGCCGTATACGGCCAGCAACTGGGTGAAACCGGACAGATTATAGGTTGTGCATCTCCGGCCATTGAGCACATGGAAACAGACAAAGATCTGAAAGTAAACTCGAAAGATTTCGCCGAGATTGTATCAGAAATATTTGTGGATTGGATTCCACAAATGTCGGCTGCCGGATTCCAGGCTCTATGGGCGGGTTATTATATTGAACCACGCATGATTATAGATGTTGACAAAGGTTTGTTCCTGGGTCTCCGAGGCCAGGGCTTTATGCTGGCACAATATTTAGCTAAACTGTTTGTAAACCAACTCACGGGCAAAGAAGTTCCTGAGTATTTCAACAGGCTAAAAACAGAAGGAGATGCTCTGCTGGAAAAGGCCTTTAAATAACCGAGCTCAGCAACGAAATAATGCAGGAAAATGACGCTGGTAATTTTTAAATTAAATTTTTTATTTTTCTCCGGAAGTTGTATCTTTGCAGCCTTTGAAAAAAAGAAAGTACTTTGAAAGCATTGAAACCCTTTAATATAGCATTTGTCGGGCTCTCCAACGGAGAACATGCGTTCTCTTTTGAGTTAAACGACGACTTTTTTGCATGCTTTGATGGCTCAGAAATCACCAAAGCAAAGCTGAAGGGCGATCTAATTTTGCACAAGAAATCCAATATGCTTGACTTGCATTTTACCATCATTGGTCAGGTGTGGATGGAATGCTACAGATGCCTGGAACCATTTTGGTATCAGTTGGAGACGCAAAATACATTGTATATTAAATTTGGTGATCACATGGAAGAACAAAGTGATGATATTATCATCATTCCTTCCACTGAAAGTCACCTTGACGTATCGCAATTCTTTTACGAATTTGCTATGCTGGCATTGCCGGCAAGAATAGTACACGAAGAAAATCCCGGAGAGCCATTACAGTGCGATCCCCGAATACTTGAACAACTGGAAAAATACAAGCCCAAAGGTACCGACCAGAAAGATGATAAAGACAAGCCATCGGATTCCCGATGGGATGCATTGAAAAACATTAAATTTAATTAGGACATTCATTATTAAATATTTGCTAAGATTATGGCACATCCAAAGAGTAAAATTTCGAAAACCCGCAGAGACAAAAGGCGTACCCATTATAAAGCCACTGAGCCTGCCCTTTCTAGCTGTTCAAACTGTGGATCTATCAAACTCATGCACAGGGTTTGCCCTGAATGTGGTTACTACAGAGGTCAGGTCGCTATTGAAAAAACTGCTGCAGTATAACACATATCCACTGTTGTTTCATCCCAACGATATAAACCACCCGTTGTTTCTGACTCTTCTGCCATGCAAGCTGCATTTGGAGAGCATCAGACCTGCCGGTAGTTTTTATCGTATGCGGAAAAATCAATCAAACATTTAAATTCAAATCATAAGCCAATGAAGATCGGTTTAGACGCAATGGGAGGAGATTTTGCTCCTGACAGCATCCTCAAAGGTGCTATCCTGGCCCAAAAGGTATTATCCGAAGCAGACCGAATTGTACTTATTGGCCAGCAGGAAGTTATTGAGCAAAAACTCAAGGAATTCAAAAGCGATGCATCGCTTTTCGATATCGTAAATGCATCGCAAGTCATTGGCATGGGCGAACAACCCACCAAAGCCTTTACTCAAAAACGAGATTCAAGCATTACCAAAGGATTCCAACTTCTAAAAGAAGGGGGAATAGACTCCTTTGCCAGTGCAGGAAATACCGGGGC
>JBEPXC010000030.1:0-23646 GCA_041642035.1 Sphingobacteriia bacterium | reverse complement strand
TTACTCAGATGCGCGAATATTTCGATCCGCGTTATATTAGAGCAGGCAATACCTATAAAGCTTATTTTTCCAACGACAGTCTTCCACAAATAGAATACTTTGTATATGATATCTCTGCATTGGATTACCTCAAAATAAGACTTTGCGACACTTTTTCGATCAGTAGGGGTGAAAAGCAGGTGACCACCGTTCCGCTCACAGCATCCGGAACTATTTATTCTTCCTTGTATGCTACCCTGGCGCAAAATAACCTCAATCCTGAGCTGGCTTTCAAGATGTCTGAGATACTGGCCTGGGAGGTCGACTTTTACCGCATACATCCCGGCGATAAATTCAAAGTAGTATATGAAGAAAACTTTGTAGAGAATCAATCCATTGGAATAGGTAGAATAGATGCCCTTTATTTTCTGCACCAGGGGCGGGAGGTATATGGGTTCAAATTTGAAAAAGACACTGTTTCGGGTTACTTTGGCCCTGAAGGTGAGAGCCTGAGAAAAGTATTTCTGGCAGCTCCTATTAAATTCGGACGCATATCCAGTGGGTATTCAACCAGCCGTATGCACCCGGTATTGAGAACAAGACGCCCACATTATGGCACCGACTATGCTGCCCCTACCGGCACCCCAATTTATGCTGTGGGAGATGGAGTAGTTTCTGAGGCGCGTTATACATCGGGTAATGGCAATTATGTCCGGATAAGACACAACTCTGTTTACGACACCCAATACCTACATATGTCGCGTATCGGAAAAGGAATGCGACCCGGTAAAAAAGTACTACAGGGTGATGTGATTGGTTATGTGGGTATGACCGGACTTGCTACAGGTCCTCATGTGTGCTTCCGATTCTGGAAAAACGGTAGGCAGGTCGATCATCGTAAAGAAGAATTTCCCAGTGCCGATCCCTTGCACCCCGGCTATTATGAAGAATTTCATGTCATAAGGGATCATTTCATCCAAAGACTCGAAGAAATTGAATACCAGGATGAATTGCCGGTATAAAATCCACTAATACTAATATATAAAACAATAAGGGGGTACCGTTCTATGGTTACCCCCTTGTTGTTTTATATGCCTAAAGGCTATTGATTTGTTGCCTTTGCTTACGATTTGATGGCCTCTCTAATTCTTATCAGTTTTTTCAATAATGCTTCCAGCTGGTCCAGTGGCAGCATGTTGGCTCCGTCTGATTTGGCCTTTGAGGGTTCAGGATGGGTTTCAATAAACAATCCATCTACCCCGCAAGCAATGCCTGCTTTGGCAATGGTCTCTATCATGTGAGGAAGGCCTCCCGTCACACCACTACTCGTATTGGGTTTTTGCAGGCTGTGGGTAACATCGAGCACTACCGGAACACCAAAACTCCGCATTACCGGCACTCCCCTAAAGTCAACCACCAGATCGCCATACCCAAATGTGGTTCCTCTCTCGGTAGCCCATACATTGTTATTTCCTTCAGAGCGTACTTTTTCAATGGCAAATTGCATGGCTTCAGGAGAAAGAAACTGCCCCTTTTTGATGTTGATGGGTTTTCCTGTTGCGGCAGCAGACACCAACAAATCAGTCTGACGACACAGAAAGGCCGGAATTTGCAAGACATCTACGTATTTGGCAGCCAGTTGAGCCTCTTCACGGGTATGAATATCGGTAATTACTGGCAGGTTGTATTGTTGAGCAATGTTCTGCAAAACGGAAAGGGCAAATTCATCTCCTATTCCCGTGAAGCTGTCTTTGCGTGAACGATTGGCTTTCTTGTAAGAGGCTTTAAAGATAAACGGGATATCCAGGCTATCGGTGATCTCCTTTATTTGCCCGGCGATGTCAAAACCCATGGTTTCATTCTCCAGCACGCAGGGACCGGCGATAAGGAAAAAATTTCCGGTGGTTTGACCGGTATTTCTTTTGATGTGATTTAGTGTGGAATGCATTTGTAATGAAGAGGTTGATAGGTGAAACTGCTATAGTTGATTTCTTTGATAAAAGTCTTTTTATAATGTTAATCAGGAAAATGAACGGCAATCCAAAGGCACCAGGGCTGTGTACTGGTGTAACTCACCCGATGTTTTTGATGAGCCGGAATAACAACGTAATCCCCTGCCGAGAGGTGAATCAGCTTGCCGCCTTCCAGTTCCAGGGTTGCTTTTCCCTGAATGAGCACTACCCATTCATTGGTGTCGGAATCATACCATTTACCCGGAGCCGTTACCTGCCCGCGGCTGATGATTCTTTCCACCTTTGTAGAAGAGCCTTCGCTTAGGGTTTCGAATAACTCTTCCTGAGGGTGAGGCGTTTGCGTGGGATCAAATATGTTCTTTATTAGCATGGCGTTGATTATATGTATTCATCCAGTACTCCTTTTCCCTGTCGTAAGACCTCAACTTCTCCACTGGTACAGTCAAGCACTGTTGAGGGTATATTCCCGCCATATCCTCCATCAATAACAATGTCAACCATATTGATGTTGTTCTCATGGATGAGCTCCGGGTCGGAGGTGTATTCAAGAATTTCGTCGTCATCGTAAATGCTGGTCGAAATGATAGGGTTTCCATACTCCTCTACCAACATGCGTATAATCGAATTGTCGGGTACTCGTATGCCTATTGTTTTCTTCCGGTTTTGAAAAATACGCGGCACTTTGTTGTTGGCATTGAGAATAAAGGTAAAGGGTCCGGGCAGGGCTTTCTTCATCAACTTATATATCTGGGTTGAGAAGGGCTTGGTGTAATCTGAGATATGGCTTAGATCACTGCAAATGATAGAGAAATTGGCTTTGTCGGCTTTAACTCCTTTTATGGCAGCTACTCTCTCAACAGCCTTTGGTTGCATCATATCGCAACCCATAGAGTAAACAGTGTCGGTGGGATATATGATGACACCACCATTGCGAAGACATTCTAGTATGGCTTCAATTTTTCTGGGGTCGGGATTCTCAGGATAAATTTTTACTAACATGGAGCTCTTTCTCGTTTGCAATTATTGAGGCGGTTCAATAACAAATTTATAAATGTGTGTTGTATAATGATGGGTACATAAAAAATGAGGACTGTTAATCTTCTCCTTTTTTTAACTGGTTTTCAAACAGAATAGCCAGGTTTTTTACTTCATCAAGTTTCTCTGTTTCGTTGTTTTTACTGTAGGCATTCAGGAGATTGTTGAGCATTCTCATAAGGATATCCTTATTGGTGCATGGCTGGAAATACGAAGGCTTTGGCTCCTGATTCAGTTGTTTTAGAAACTGATCGATATCCTTGTATGAAAATACGGTTCCTCTGCTGAAAGGATTGATGTAGAAAAGCACATTGTCTCCTTTATATTGCATGGTGTCGGGATCGAAAGATGAGCCGGTATATGCCAGTACAAAATGTTCGGGTAGGTTGATTCCTTTTACGGGCAGATCCAGGCTTTGCGCCACCAGCATATATACTATGCTCAGGGTTAGAGGATTTCCGCTTTTGCTTTCCAGTACTTTGTTGACAAAGGAATTTTCGGGTGAATGGTATTTTTCTATATTTCCATGAAACCCATGTACCTCAAAAAACACATAATTAAAAACCTTAATCTGCTCCAGGGCCGTAAGATTATCGTTGAGCTCAAGCCAGGCATCTCTGCGTATTTTGGCCAGCTCAAACTCTATCTCATCTTCTTTTAGGTTGGGATATTGATAGCGGGCAAGGATCAGGCAACCTTCCAGCAGATTCGTAGCTCCGGTTTCAATCCATTTTCCCAGGTCTTCTCCTACCTTCCGGTATTGTATGGTATGAATAATATCTTCCAGGCGTTTTTGCAGGGTGGGGAGATGCTGATTTTCCCAGGCGTGTTCCAGAAATGGAATGATTTCCGATCCGAAGGATTCTATGCTTCGGGTTATATCTGAGAAGATAACCGGATCGGGCTCATCAAGCAGGCTGATGAGGGCTTCCATTTTCCTTATTTTATCTTCATTATTCATGGTTGATACTTTTTATCTTGACGGATGAGAAACCGGGTATTATTTTCAGGGTTATAAATCTATTCATTGGGTTTTACTATAAGTAAAACACACAAGACACAGAATGTTTTACCTGCTGCCGAATTAATTGATCCGAAGCGCAATAGCTTTGGATTGTTTATGATTTTGTGAGGGTATGTTATTCGGTAATTTTCTCCAGTACATATTCAACAAGTTGTTTAACCGATTTTTGGTAATCTTTGCTATAGGTTCCGTTCACCCTGTTGGCGATAATATCGCAAATGGTGAGTGTGTTATGGCCAAGGATCTTACCCAATGAATAAATAGCAGAAGTTTCCATCTCAAAATTGGTAATCTTTTGGTTGCCAAAAGAAAAATTTTCAATCTTTTCATTGAGCTCAGGATAGGCCAAAGGAATCCGCAACTCTCTTCCCTGAGGTCCATAAAAACCGCTTGCAGTGGCCGTAATGCCTTGCCTGAGGTTGGGTGCTATTTTCTCTAATAATTTTTCACTTGCCTTTACGATGTATGGATCAGCAAGCTTTGTATTCCAAGCCGATTGTTGAATAAATGCCTGGGTCAGTTCTTTTTCCAGGATGTTTTCATCATGTTGGTAAAAGTTGAGCAAACCATCCAAACCCAGGCCATAAGCCGAGGCCACAAAAGTGTCTACTTCAATATCTGCCTGTAAGGCTCCCGAAGTTCCCAACCGGATGATGTCGAGAGAAGTATGGGTATCTTTTGGGATTCGTTTTTCAAGGTCGATGTTTACGGCTGCATCGAGCTCGTTTATGACGATATCAATGTTATCGGTACCAATGCCTGTGGATAAAACAGTTATTCTCTTTCCGTTAAAAGTACCGGTATGGGTGACAAATTCACGGCTTTGTACCCTGAATTCAATCTTATCAAAATAGTTTGAAATTGTTTCTACTCTATGCTGGTCGCCCACCACAATTACAGTGGGGGCAATGTTTTCGGGACGTAAATGGATATGGTAGACACTCCCATCAGGATTCAGTATCAGCTCAGATTCTTTAAAATACTTCTGCATAATATATAGAGGTTTGTTTTTTCGCCAATTAGTCTCTGATAAAGGCTGCCGGCTGTTATATCAAACAAAATTATCAATTAATTGGAAATATACCTAAATAGTTTTATTAACTAAGAGTGCAACGGGTAAGAGAAAAATCTGTATAGATTGCCTGCTTAGCCTTATCTTTGCGCATGCAATACATAGTGAAACCACAACAATAGTAAACCAATCGACCTGTAAGGTCTGATAATAAAGCGTGTAGAAATGGTAGAAATAATCTCCATCGGCGATGAGCTGCTCATCGGACAGGTAATAAATACCAATGCCTCCTGGATGGCCGAAGAGCTCAATGCAAACGGGTATGATGTACGGCAGATAAGCTGCGTTTCCGACAGTGGTACCGAAATTACACGGGCTTTGCATGAAGCCTCCCAAAGGGCTGAAGTGATTCTGATGACCGGTGGATTAGGGCCCACACGAGATGATATTACCAAAGAAGTGTTGTGTAATTTCTTCTCTACTCATCTGGTGATTAATGAGAAGGTGCTGGAGAATGTAAAATCCTTTTTTGTTCGCAGAGGATTGCCTATAACCACCATTAATACGGATCAGGCCCTGGTTCCGGAATCTGCATTTGTTGTGGATAATCCTGTGGGCACCGCTCCGGGTTTAGTCTTTGAGCAAAACAACAAATTGTTTGTAGCCATGCCCGGAGTGCCCTATGAGATGAAGCATATCATGGAATCATTTGTCCTGCCCCACCTACAGGAGCGTGCAGCGGGCAGGATAATCGTACACCGTACTATTTTAACCCAGGGCATCGGGGAATCGTTTCTTTCGGAGAAAATTTCCGATTGGGAAAACTCCCTCGCTCCCGATATTAAGCTGGCCTATCTTCCTTCGCCCGGTACCGTTAGATTGCGACTAAGTATGCGGGGTGAGGATCGCCAGGCTATGGAGCAATTAATTGATCAGAAAGTAACCGAATTAAAGAATCTTATCCCCCGACACATTTGGGGAGAAGGAAAAGAAACCCTTGAAGAAGTGGTCGGGCGATTGCTTGCTGCAAAAAACAAAACCATGGCTACGGCCGAAAGTTGTACCGGTGGAAGTATTGCCCAGCGCATTACATCGGTGCCGGGAAGCTCAGGCTGGTTTACCGGAAGTGTGGTGGCTTACGATAACAAGGTGAAGATGGATTTGTTGAAGGTAGATGCCAATACGCTTACTGCCCATGGGGCCGTTAGTCAGCAGGTGGTTGAACAAATGGCTATGGGTGTACGTGAACTCCTGGGTACCGATTATGCCATTTCGGTAAGCGGCATCGCCGGCCCTGACGGCGGCACCGACGAAAAACCTGTTGGTACTGTTTGGATTTGTGTTGCAACATCCAACGGATCCATCACCTCCAAAAGATTTCTTTTTGGTAATCACCGGCAACGCAATATTATCCTGGCATCCAGTACTGCCCTGGCTATGTTGCGCGAAATATTAGCCGTATAAAAGAAGGGAGCCGGTTGATGCACCGGCTCCCAGATGTTTAGGCAAACTTTTGGGGAGATAAATTATTTGAACACATTGATCTTTCTGGAAATTACTTCTTTATTGCTGCTGATGTTGAAGATATAAACTCCCTGTGGAAGAGCAGAAATATCTATTCTTTCGTTCAGGTTGTCATGTTGATTTTCTAATTCATATCGCATAACCTGTTTCCCCACAATATTGTACACTTCTATAGATACCTTTGCCTGTGATTTCATTTCGGCTTCGAGGTAGATGAAGTTTTGTGCAGGATTAGGATACAGCATTACCCCTCTGGTGTCGGAGAATACCGATTCGGTGTTGGTCGTGGTGGGAACCAATACCGCATCAATTACGTGTACTACTCCATTTTCGGCAACCAGATCGGCCACTATTACTTTCGCATCGTTGATGAAGACCCCGTCGTCGTTAATGGTTACTTCAACATTTTCTCCGAATAGTGTGGCAATCATTTGTCCATTGCTCAGGCTGGTTGAAAGGGCATTTGCACCCACTACATGATAGAGAAGAATATCAGTAAGCATACCTGCGGGTTCAGCCAGCAAATCGTTAAGCAAACCTTCGGGCAGTGCTGCAAAAGCATCATCAGTAGGAGCAAATACGGTGAAAGGGCCATCGCCGCTCAGGGTTCCGGCAAGGTCAGCAGCAATTACAGCTGCCTCAAGGGTAGTGTGAATCTCACTTCCAACAATGATATCTACTACGGTGGCCGGAATCTCTTCGGGAACCAATACGGCATCAATCACATGAACCACTCCGTTTTCGGCAACCAGATCAGCCACAATTACCTTAGCACCATTGATGAATACGCCTTCATCGGTAATGGTAACTTCAACGGATTGTCCGTTGATGGTACCAATCATTTGTCCATCGCTTAGGCTGGAGGAAAGGGCGTTTGCTCCCACTACATGATAGAGCAGAATGTCGGTAAGAAAACCACTGGGGTCAGCCAAAAGCGTATCAAGCAATCCTTCGGGTAATGCTGCAAAAGCATCATCAGTAGGAGCAAATACGGTGAAGGGACCATCGCCGCTCAGGGTGCCTGCAAGGTCGGCTGCAATTACCGCTGCTTCCAGGGTGGTGTGAATCTCACTACCAACAATTATGTCTACTACAGTGGCAGGAATATCTTCGGGCACCAATACGGCATCAATCACATGTACCACTCCGTTTTTTGCAACCAGATCAGCCACAATTACCTTCGCACCATTGATGAATACGCCTTCATCGGTAATGGTAACTTCAACGGATTGTCCGTTGATGGTACCAATCATTTGTCCATCGCTTAGGCTGGAAGAAAGGGCGTTTGCTCCCACTACATGATAGAGCAGAATGTCGGTAAGAAAACCACTGGGGTCAGCCAAAAGAGTATCGAGCAGTCCTTCGGGTAGCGCTGCAAAAGCATCATCGCTAGGGGCAAACACGGTAAATGGACCATCGCCACTTAGGGTACCGGCCAGATCAGCTGCAATTACCGCTGCTTCCAGGGTGGTGTGAATCTCGCTTTCCACAATAATGTCTACGACAGTGGCGGGAATCACCTCAGGGACCAAAACCGCATCAATCACATGTACCACACCATTTTCTGCCAGCAGATCGGCAACAATTACCTTTGCACCATTGATGAAAACACCATCATCGGTTATGGAAACTTCGACAGATTGCCCGTTGAGGGTTACAATCATTTGTCCATCGCTCAGAGAGGATGAGAGCGCATCGGCACTCACTACATGATAGAGCAGGATATCTGTCAGAAATCCACTGGGATCAGTTAACAGGGTGTCGAGCAGTCCTTCGGGCAGCGCTGCAAAAGCATCATCGGTAGGAGCAAATACGGTGAAAGGACCATCACCACTCAGGGTGTCGGCCAGGGCAGCTGCAATTACAGCTGCTTCAAGGGTAGTATGAACATCACTTCCAACAATGATATCTACTACAGTTGCAGGAATCTCATCAGGAACCAATACCGCATCAATGACGTGTACTACACCATTATCGGTAACCACATCGGCAACAATTACCTTAGCCCCATTGATAAACACACCATCATGGGTAATGGTAACTTCCACTGGCTGTCTGTTTAGGGTCGTAATCATTTGACCGTCGCTAAGACTGCTTGAAAGGGCATTGGCACCCACTACATGATAGAGCAGGATGTCGGTGAGTAAGCCTTCGGGTTCGGCCAGCAAATCATCGAGCAGGCCTTCTGGAAGTGCTGCAAAAGCATCGTCGGTAGGAGCAAACACGGTGAAGGGACCTTCGCCACTCAATGTACCTGCCAGGTCGGCTGCAATTACGGCTGCCTCAAGGGTGGTATGGTCAGCACTTGACACCACTACATCTACTACCGTATAATCAGGAGCTGCATCTATTGTGGGAACTGCAACAGGCCAAACACCCGGCTGGGGAACACTCACTCCTTTGGTATCGCCACGCATGGCATCCTGTCCAAAGAAATACAGTGGCCATCCCTTAAAGGTTAACTGCGAGTTTCCGTAAACATCAATTACTGCAAAATCATCAGCACTAAGGGTAGAGGGAACAATCATATCTGTTTGGGTGAAGATAGGCCATGCTCCGTTATTGGAGAGATCGGCAGCAGTAAACCTATTGCGGTTGTTGCGGTCGTTAGACCAGGTATAAAGGGTGTTTCCATAGGCGTCAACAAGATATTGGACAATAGAATCACCAGGGCTATAATCAGGGGTATAGTTTACGCCATCATTCCCAACAAGCTGGTTATCCATGAGCATTACCGTATAGTCGGGTTTTGCTACAAACCATTTATTGATAAGACCTTCGCCATTAACATCGCCGGGGGCATTATCGTTGGCAAAATAATATAAGGGCCATCCTTTATAGGTAGATTGCATAACGCCCTCTCCGCGATCTATGCTGTCAAAGTCATCAGGATTCAATCCTTCAGGAAGAATGAGGTTTTCAGCATAAAATACAGGCCAGTTGTTCAGACAGCCATCCACACAGGTGGAATTTCCCTGTGCATCAGGTGTAAAGAAATACAGCGTATTTCCTTCGCTGTCTGTGAGGATTTGGCCATGAGTAGCATTATCTGCAATGCTTACATCAAAGGAAGGGACCAGTACTGCATCGATAACATGCACTACACCATTTTTGGCTACAAGATCGGCTAAAACAACTTTAGCACCATTGATAAATACGCCATCATCGTTGATGGTAACTTCAAGAGTCTTTCCATTGATCGTTGTTACCATTTGACCATTGCTTAGACCTGATGAAAGGACGTTACCACTTACCACATGGTAGAGCAGGATATCGGTAAGGAATCCATTGGGTTCAGCCAGAAGGGCATCGAGTAATCCTTCAGGAAGCGCTTCGAAGGCAGCATCGGTAGGCGCAAATACGGTGAAGGGGCCATCACCACTCAGGGTGGTAGCCAGGTCGGCAGCAATTACTGCCGCTTCAAGGGTGGTATGGATTTCGCTGTTGACCACAATGTCTACAACAGTAGCGGGTATCTCTTCCGGAACCATTACGGCATCAACTACATGCACCACGCCGTTAGTGGCAGCAAGATCAGCCACTATCACCTTGGATCCGTTGATGAATACTCCCTCAGAGGTTATGCTTACGGTGAGATTCTGCCCATTAAGAGTGGCGATCACTTGTTCATCGCTCAGGCTGGTTGAAAGGGCACTGGCGCCCACTACATGGTAGAGCAAAATGTCGGTAAGAAAACCATCGGGTTCAGCTAAGAGAGCATCGAGCAATCCTTCAGGAAGCGCCTCAAAGGCAGCATCGGTAGGAGCAAATACTGTAAAGGGGCCATCGCCACTAAGGGTGCCGGCCAGGTCGGCAGCAATTACTGCTGCTTCAAGGGTGGTATGGTCCTCGCTGTTTACTATAATGTCTACAACGGTTTGAGCTTTAAGCAATGAGGGACTCAAAAAGAGTACCACTGCCAGCATAATCATTCTTGCCCGTATAATAATCAGGCTTTTAGTAAAATGTTTCATATTGATTTAAATTTAAATTGATAACAAATATGGCTTGGTAAATCCAAAAGATTTGATATGCGAGATAAACTTACAAAGAGAAATAATGTTCAACAAAAATAATATTAAATTAAACAAAAAATAAATTGTTAAAATAGTTTTCCTGCCTTTTTACTGTTAAAGAGTTTGATAAAACCATAACAGCTAAAGAAACCTTTATAAAGAATTGAAACTCAGGATATGCAAATAGGGTTTTAATGTTTAACAATAATTGTAAAACAATAAACAAGTTGAAGTAAAATATAAATGATTTTGTTGTGCTGAAACAAAAAGTAAATGAAATGGGGAATTTAGAAAAAATGATACTCAGGCAAATAGAAAAATCAGAGAAATATTTCACCTCAAATACCTATTTTTTTTTCGCATTATTGCGGATGAAATGAAAATATTTACTACTTTTGCCACTCAATAAAACGGTGCCTGTAGCTCAGTAGGTTAGAGCATCAGATTGTGGTTCTGAGGGTCGTGGGTTCGAGCCCCATTAGGCACCCCAAAAAAATAAGAAGCTGTCTCAAAAGTGGGACAGCTTTTTTTATTGCGATGCTTTTTCCTTCGTGTCAGCCAAAACTGCCCTTACCTTCAATTGCATTTTAGCTCTATGGCAAACTCATATTGCAGCCCTACCAAGTCCGTACTTAAACCGTATTTAAACCGTATTTTTACGGTTTAAATACGGTTTAAGTACGGACTTGATCCAGAGTTGATGCGGAGAGAAGGTGGAGATGAAAGATGAAAAGGAATTAAGCTGGAAGCTGGAAGGAAGAAAGCTGGAAGCCCGTAGCTCGAAGCTGCAAGCAAGAGAGGAAAAAGAGAGACTAAAATTGACTATGTAAAAAAAACGACCGCCTCAATATTGCATTTGAGGCGGTCGTATCATTCTTTTTGTGTGCTAAAATTAGTTGAAAGTATAACGCAAAGCTATTCCCGAATTAATCCAGAATCCGGTATGCCCGATAATGTTGAATGCCGGAGCAACATCCACGCCTATAGTAATAGGGATTTCTTCGATTTTATACTCCAGACCAACCACACCCATAAGTCCCAGCACAGAAAAATTGCCTGTTTCGTTGTTATACCATGGACTATAATTTCTGTCGTAAAATCCCAGGTGTGCGCCACCACCATAATACCAGTACAAACCCGGAGCTTCAAAAGCCGGAGCATGCATCTGATACATGCCGGCAATCATCAGACCGCGATAGTGAGTGGCTATTACACCCTCTACTGCATTGGCTGATGAAACAAAATGTTTTATCGATAGTCCATTGTAAAATCCTCCTCTTACTCCCAGAGCGGTCTGGTATTCCTGAGCGTTAAGGTTTAACATACTGATCAAACCAACCATTACCAAAAAGGCTATTCTCTTCATAACATCATTTAAATTTTATGTGTGCAAATTAGATTTCTATTGTACTACTGGTAGAATAACGTTTTTTTGTGCGATTAGTTTTATGACCCACGAAGCCCCAAAGCATAACTCCGTGATAAAATAATATTTTCAGTATTTTGGTGCCACTGCGCTGCCAAAATGGTATGTTTCCAGCTCGAAAGGATTTCACAGCGCCCATGATCAAAATGTGGATTTACTTCTATCGATATTATGCCCCGCTGGGGCATTCTCTTTCTTTCAGCTTTCAACTTCATTTTTGGGCTTTGAGCTTTCTTGCTTCGAGCCTCGAGCTTCGAGCTTCAAGCTTTCTTACTTCCACCTTTCAGCATTCACCTATTCAAGATTCAACCATACCCAGATGGGGTAATGGTCAGAATATTCAACGTCTCCTGTGGTGAAATTGTAGGGGGTGAAATCATCGGAATGCATGATATAATCTATCCGAAATCCAGGAATACTCCCAATGTAGGTTTGACCATATCCTTTGCCGCTTTTGAAAGCATCATTAAGCAGTTGAGTCATTTTATGATAAGACCATGATGCCGGGGTATCATTAAAATCGCCTGCAAGCACGACGGGGTATGGTGACTTTTCGAGGTGTTGGGTTACCATCTCTACCTGCTCGGCCCTTAGGAGAAAGGCGTTTCTGATTCTCCTTAAAATGCGTAAGCTTCCTTGTGTAAAATATTTATGGTCGGTAATGCGCTGCGTATTGGTAATATTTTCAACAAAAACATAATCTTCAGGGCTCAGGCCAATAGACTCAAAATGCACATTGTAAACCCGTATGGTATCGCTGCCGATTTTGATATCGGAGAATATGCCCATATTGCCCATGTTAGAGGGAAAATCGATCTGCCCTTTATAGATGATTGGATAGGCGGAGAAGGTGGCCAGTCCGAAGAAGTTAACGTCTTTGGATGATCGGGCGAAACCTGTATGGCTATACCGGGCTTTCATGATGCGGGGAAGGGTATCAAGGGTTTTGAAACTTCCTGCTGCATCATGCACAAACTCCTGAAAGCAAACGATATCAAATTCCTGTTGCTGGAGGAATCTGAAAATATTGTTTCTGCCCGAGAAATTCAATTGCCAGTTGGGGCCATAGTTGTACAAATCAAATACCCGCACGTTGTAGCTCACAATGCTGATGTTCTTTCCTTCCCCGGGCAATGGTTTTGAAACATCATTGTATTGAAAGATGGTTTGTAGGTGATTCCAACCCAAAGCAATGGCCAGTAAGGAGATGATAAAATAGATCCTAAGCTTAAACAGCCACAGGAGAACAAAGAAAATATTTACCAAAAGAATTACAGGGTATAACAAACCCGGGAAGGCAAGGAACCAAAAGAAATCGGGGCGGGCATAAACGCCAAGGTATACCAATAACAGGGATAGTACTGCAAGGTAGTTTAAAAACAAAAATACCCGTGTCAAGAAAGACTTTTTCCTGGTAGTTTTCAAAATGTCTAAGGTGAGAGGGGTTAGTTCTTGTTACTTAATCTGAAAAGAATTTCCTTTTCTTCCGCGCTTAGGCTATCGTATCCATTTTTGGATATCTTATCGAGTATCTGGTCCATTCTTTTCTGGTTTTGTATCTTTCGACGGTTGTATTCGTCATCAGAGAGGGGTTTTTCTCTGCGGTATTCAACCCTCATTTTGGGTTTGGGTTTAAAGGCCGTTCCGATGGCTTTAGTCCAGATGCCAAGGCTTCGGGCCGGATCGCTACCTTTTTTGAGCAGCATGATGTAGAAAAAGCCCCACAATGCACCACCCAGGTGAGCCAGGTGCCCCCCTGCATTACCTTTATCGATGCTCAACAGGTCGATTACCACAAAGAACACCGCAATATACTTGAGCGGAATGCTGCCAATGATGATCAGGTGCAGGCGGTAATTGGGCATATAGGTGGCAATGGCGATAAAGATGGCTAATACCGATGCCGACGCCCCCATGGCTATAGATACAAATCGTGCCTCATTGAAGACCGGAAAAACATTATAGGCAAGAATAAAAACAATCGCTCCTGCCAGTCCTCCCAGTATATAGGTTCCTGTCATACGGTCTTCGCCAAGGAAATCTTTAAAGAGTCGTCCACCAATATAAAGCATGATCATATTGAAGAAGATATGAAAGAAGTCGAAATGCAGAAACATGTAAGTGAACAGGGTCCAGGGGCGGGTAATGAGCGTTGCAAAGCTTGAGGGTACGCCAAACCAGTCTACAATGCCTTCATAAACAGAAGGGGCATTAGCCAGAAAGAAGCTCACCCTAATTAAACCTATCAGCACAAATATGGCCACATTAATTCCTATTAGCCTTGCCAATACCGAGCCTCTGAGGAAAAAGTCTTTTATTTCATCTAAAATAGACATGGTTAAGTTATTTAATGTTTGTTGTCTGAAAAGCGTATTCCCAGATCCAGCCTGATTGCATAGGGTGTAATGTTAATACAATTTTCCTTTACTTTTCCAGTATTTTATAAGAAAGAAGCCAAAAATCATGCCCCCCAGGTGAGCAAAATGCGCCACATTACTGTCGGTGCGTGAAATACCGAAATATAACTCCAATGCTCCGTATATCATTACAAAATATTTAGCCTTGATGGGAATGGCAAAGAAGAGATAAATAAGCGAATTGGGAAACAACATGCCGAAGGCCAGCAATATGCCAAATACGGCACCTGAAGCACCCACCACAACAGGGGCGTTCATAAAATCAACCTTGTATTGGTTGAGAAAATTTACTGCTGACACAATAGCCTGGTTGGGTGCTGTATTGATCAAACTGTTATAATCCCTGATGAAGATTCTGAAATTGTTATTGATTTCCTGCGAGGTTATTTTAAAATATTCTGATTCCAGAAAAAGCTTAACGGTTTCATGATCGGGGCTATTCAATACTTCATTTACAGCAGTGAGGGTGGGCAACATTTGCCAGTACAAAATGGCGTAGTGCAACAGAGCCGCACCCAGGCCTGTAATGAGGTAATATATGATAAATCGTTTGGGGCCCCATACATTTTCCAGTATATTGCCAAACATCCACAGGGCAAACATATTGAAGAACAGGTGTGAGAAATCACCATGCATAAACATATAGGTGATAAACTGGTAGGGGGCGAAGTTTTCGGAAAGTGGGAAATGAAGTCCTAATATCCGGTACAAATCAACACCCATAGAGCTGCCCAGCGCTATAGTAGCCAGGAAAAACAAGCCGTTGATGATCAAAAGGTTCTTTACTATAGGTGGTAATAAGCTAAAGCCTCCGGGCCTGAATTGTTGCATGGGACAAAGTTTAAATTCTTTAATTTTAACAAGGGTAAAGCATGGTTGTTTTAAAGGGCTGAAATTTTAAACAGCAACATGCCTTAAAACCTTTTTGTATATATAAGATAACAGGTTTAAGCCCGCAAAAATACGATTTTTATACACAAGGTACTGCAAGATTGAAAAAGTCTTACTTAAACTTTTCGCCGATTTCCTCAAGCCCGAGCATATGCAGGGTAGGCTTGCCTGAAGGGGTCTGGTAAGGCATCTCACAGGAAAAAAGTTCATCGGTCAGGGCATTCATCTCTTCGGGATTCATGGGTTTTCCGGGTTTTATGGCAAGACTTTTAGCCAGTGATCGGGCCAGGTTGATCTGTGTGTCGAGCTTGATATCGGCACTGTTCTTTTTAAAATTTTCCAGGATCGATTCCAGCATTTGCTGTAGGTTTTCATTTTCAGGAATATCGGCCGGCACAGCGTTGATCATGAAAGAATTGTTGCCAAAATCGCTGATGTCAAAACCCAGGGTTGAAATTTCACTGCGTATTTCGTTGAGCAGCATAACATCGGTTTCCAAGAGCTTGATTTGCTCGGGAAAGAGCAGGGTCTGCGAAGAGGATTTGCGGTTAGCCAGCAATCGGATATGCTTTTCGAACAATATGCGTTCATGGGCCCTTTGTTGATCAATAACCATCAAACCCGATTTTATGGTGGTAAGAATATACCTTCCGTGCAGCTGCATAAACTTTTTTGTCTGGGGCACAGATTGTTGTTGGTCCCAGTCGGGGCTGATAATGGTCTGGAAGGGTTGCTCCGGTATTTGCCTGTCCATCAGGTCCGACTGGCTCACGGGCTGCCCCGCAGTGGGATACACCTTGTCCCACTGCCCTGGATTAGAGCGGGAGGTTAAATTTTTCCCGGCAGGGCTTTTAGGGGTTTGGTTGAAGGGGTTGTATTCGGGATCTACATCGATGGTAGGGGGGGCCACCGTTTTGGTTTTGTCGAAATGAAAATTGTCGAATGCTGTTTCTCTCTCAAAATCAAGGCTGGGCACAATATTGAATTTGCCCAGGCTGCGTTTCACTGCCGATTTGATGATTTGATAGATAAGTTTCTCATCCTGGAATTTTATTTCTGTCTTGGTGGGATGCACGTTGACATCAATTTGGGCAGGGTCGATCTCCAGAAACAAAAAGAAGGAAGGATAGAGGTTGCTGGGAATAAGCTCCTCGAAACCATTTTCAATGGCATGGTTGAGATAGGGTGAGCGGATAAATCTGCCGTTGACAAAGATATATTGCTCCGACTTGCTCTTTTTTGCATACTCGGGCTTGAGGATATATCCCTGGATGCTTACAATTTGAGTTTCTTCTTCAACGGGTATGAGACGGGGTTTGTAATGATTGCCGAAAAGATGCAGTATTCTGCTGCCCAGATTGCCCGTGGTGGCCTGTGTAGAGAGTTGGTTGTTGTGGTAATAGCTGAAGGTTACCTCGGGGTTTGCCAGGGCAAGCCTGAGAAATTCATTGAAGATATGGGTTTTTTCTACGTTGTCTGTCTTGAGGAAATTGCGTCGGGCAGGGGTGTTGAAGAACAGATTTTTTACCGCAATGGTAGTACCTGTAGGTGCCTGGCACTGCTGTTGAATTTCAAGCTTTGATCCTTCCATGATCAGTTCGCTGGCCAGGGTGGCTTCACGGGTGCGGGTTTTAAGTTCAACGCGCGCTACTGATGCTATGGAGGCCAGCGCTTCTCCGCGAAAGCCCATGGTACGCAGGGCGAAAAGATCCTGGGCGGAGGTGATTTTGCTGGTGGCATGGCGTTCAAAGCACATGCGGGCATCGGTTTCTGACATGCCTTTGCCATTGTCGGTAACCTGTATAAGGGTTCGACCGGCATCTTTTACAATAAGTTTTATATCGGTAGCACCCGCGTCGATGGAATTTTCCAACAGTTCCTTCACTACCGATGCAGGCCTCTGAACGACTTCTCCTGCTGCTATCTGGTTGGCTACTGAATCGGGAAGAAGCTTAATGATGTCTGACATAGAAAATCAACAAAAAGTAGGTTTAGCGAAAAAAGAGATAATAACTGATTAGTGCCAGCACAAAGATAATTCCCACCAGCCTCATGTTGGAACTCTTTTTTTCTCTGGCCCCACTGTTTCTTCTCCAACGCATTTCCAGGCGCTCACGTAAGGCTTCTGAATATTCTTTACTGGTATCTTCCAGAGCGGATTTTCTTCTCTTCTCCCGCTCTTCTTTTTCTTTGTCCCAGTACACAGGCTTATAATTGAACTGCTTGTTACGGGGTATTTTAAAAAAGGTAAGGGCCATTATGTTGTGGGTATTAGAAATGTTAATGAAAAATGATTTTTGTGTAGCAGGTAATATTGCTTACAAAGATAAAAAAAATGGAGGAATGATAGGCGTATTATCTGGTGTTACAGACATCATAAGTCCCTGTGGGTATAAAGATGAAGTTTATTAAAATAATTGCACTTCAGCGGTAAAAAATTACTTATTTTTAACCTTTAAATCTCTTGTTCGCCTTTCATTGTAAACCATATCATTCATGAAAAAACAAAATGCTTATCGTTCAAAGGGCTATCTGGGGCTATGGGTGGCAGCCGTGTTGCTGGTATTTGCCCAGTGTGGCAAGAAATCGGAAACCCGGCTTCCCGAACCTCCGGCTGCACAGTTTAGCCGGTATATCAGCGCCTTTAGCGGAGGTGTGATATCTACAGCCGATCCCGTCAGCATTCAGTTTGCCTTTGAAATGGTTGATTCAGCTGCTATAGGTACGGGGACAGACAAGGATTTATTTGATATTTCTCCGGCCATAGATGGAGAAGCTGTTTGGCGTGATAACCGAACACTGGAGTTCAGGCCTGTTCAACCCCTGCCTCATGATAAGGTCTTTAAGGTATCCTTCGGTCTGGGTGAACTGCTTCAGGTAGACAAGGAGTATAAGGAATTTGAGTTTGGTTTTATGACTATGCCACAGTCTGCCCATCTGTATATAGAAAATGTACAGGTATATTCAGAAAACCAGCAGGCCCGGATCAGGGTACGTGGCGTGATAGAAACGGCCGATGCTGCCTCATCTGAAGCCGTACGGGAGATACCCCAACCCGCCAAGGGGTATGGGGATGATTATGAAATAGCATGGATCCATGAACAACGCAACCGAAAGCACACCTTTATCATTGAGAATATTGACCGCAACGCCAAAGAGCAGGAGCTTGTTCTGGAGTGGAATTCGAAAAGTATCAAAGCCTCGCAGAAAGGGGAGGAGTCTATTGTGATGCCCGCAGCGGGAAAACTTCAACTGGTGCATACCCATTTTGAGCAATTGCCCGAACCACGCATATCATTGCAGTTCTCCGAACCCTTACAGCAACAAAATCTTTCGGGCCTGGTGTATTTTGGCGACAAGAAAAACCTGAATACCCGCATCGTAAACAATCAAATCTTGATTTTTGCCGATAAGAACCTCAGCGACAACCAGATGCTGACCTTAGAGGCTTCTATTGCCGATATCAATGGAAAACGTTTGGGCGAAAGAGTACTGCGCGAATTCTTTTTCGAAAGCCTCAAGCCGGCAGTTCGTCTTACAGGTCGAGGAATGATTATTCCCTCATCGGGTGAATTGTTGTTTCCCTTTGAAGCAGTAAATCTCGGAGCTATCGATGTGAGCGTAGTACGCATTTTTGAAGACAATGTACTTCAGTTTCTGCAGGTGAACCAGCTCGATGGTGAAGATCAATTGCGTCGGGTGGGGCGTATTGTGGCCCGTAGAACCCTCCGGCTCAATGCAGCCAATGTCACCAATCTGAATCAGTGGAATCCCTTTGCTATTGATTTGTCTGATGTAATTAATCCCGAGCCCGGTGCCATATATCGTATCTCTCTTTCCTTTAAAATGGACTATTCGCTTTACCCTTGTGGCGAAGGCAATGCTGTAAGTGAGAAGAGTATTCTCAACTCCCTGGATACAAGCTGGGAGAATGTATCAGATGAGGTGCGATACTGGGGCTCGTATGATGATAACGGCTATTACCGTGATTTCAAATGGAGTGAAAGAAATAATCCCTGCAGTGAAAGTTACTATCGCAACAAAAGTGTGAGCCGCAACATACTGGCTTCAGATTTGGGCATTATAGCTAAAAAACAAACCAATGGTACTTATCATTTTGCTGTCAACGATTTACTTTCTACCGATCCTGTTGCAGGGATAAGCATAGCGCTGTACAGCTATCAGCAGCAGTTGCTGGAAACCATAACCACCGACAGCGATGGTTTTGCTTCGGTACAATCGAGGGGCGTTCCCTTTGTGGCTGTAGCTTCCAAAGATTCACAGCGTGCCTATCTTCGTCTTGATGATGGCTCCTCGCTATCAGTGAGTATGTTTGATGTGGATGGTGCCAAAATAGAAAACGGGTTAAAGGGATTTATCTATGGCGAGCGGGGTGTATGGCGTCCGGGCGACACCTTGTTTCTGAACCTTATACTTGAAGATGAGCTTAAAACACTACCCAGGGCATATCCGGTTGTTTTTAACCTGTATAATCCCCTGGGTCAGCTGGTACAAACCATTGTAAATAAAGAGGGGGTAAACGGGTTTTATCATTTTAGTGCCTTCACCTCGCCCGATGCGCCTACAGGCAGCTATACCGCCTCCTTTAAGCTGGGTGGGACAGAGTTTACCCGTAGCCTGCGCATAGAGACCATCATGCCCAACCGCTTAAGGATAAAGATTAATTTCGAGGGAGATGTACTAACGGGATATACGCCCCTTACAGGTAAGCTCAAAGCAGAATGGTTGCATGGAGCTGTGGCCCGAAATCTTAAAGCCGAGGTGACGGCTACGCTGAATCCGGCAAAGACCTCCTTTAAGGATTATAAGGATTATGTCTTTGATGATCCTACACGTAGTTTCCAGGCGGAAACATTTCCCCTGTTTAAGGGTAATCTGAATGCCTCGGGTGAAGCAGATCTTACCGCAGATATTGACCTTGAAACACGTGCTCCGGGGATGTTGGCTGCATCCATTGAAACCAAGGTATATGAAGAGGGAGGAGCTTTCAGCATCGACCGATATGTATTGCCCTTCCATTCTTATAAAACCTATGCCGGAGTAAAGCTTCCCAGAGGTAAGGGCTGGGGAGGGATGCTGGAAACAGATACGGGTTATCCCATTAACCTTATTAATGTTGATCAGCAGGGAAAACCCATTCGTAGTTCCCGCCTTCGGGTGGATATATACAAAAGAGGCTGGCGCTGGTGGTGGGATGCATCGGATGAGTACTATGGTGATTTTTCTTCAGGATCCTATCATCGTCCGGTCTTTACTCAAACGGTCAACGCCACTAATGGCACTGCCAGAGTAAACTTTAAGATTGAATATCCCGAGTGGGGGCGCTACCTGGTGCTGGTAACAGACCTGGAAAGTGGCCATCGCAGTGGTGATGTCATGTATTTTGACTGGCCATCATGGCGTGGAGCAGCAAGAGAAGGCCGTCAACAGGCAGCCTCCATGCTCAGCTTCAACCTGGACAAAGAAAAGTATCAGCCCGGGGAGGACATCACCTTTACCTTTCCTTCAACCGAAGGTGGACGTGCGCTGGTAAGCATCGAGAATGGAACGGAAGTGCTGGCACGAAGATGGGTTACAACGGATGATGAAAATACAACTTTTCGCATGGAAGCAACTGCTGAGATGGCACCCAATGCGTACGCCCATATTTCTTTATTGCAACCGCATGCCAATACCCTTAATGATTTGCCTATTCGTTTGTATGGTGTGATGCCGGTGGTGGTTGAAGACCCATCGACTTATCTTGAACCGATAATTACCATGGCTGATGTCCTCAAACCTGAGCAAAAGGTTGATATATCAGTAAGAGAGAAAAACGGTCGCGCCATGACTTATACCCTGGCTATGGTAGATGAAGGCTTGCTCGACCTGACCCGTTTTATCACCCCTGACCCCTGGAAGCACTTTTATGCCCGCGAGGCCCTGGGCATTAAAACCTGGGATATGTATGATTATGTAATGGGTGCCTTTGGAAGTGAATTTTCCCGTCTGCTGGGAATAGGTGGTGATGATTACATTCAGCCGCCTGCTGAGAAGGAGCGGGCGAATCGTTTTAAGCCTGTAGTAAGATTCTTTGGTCCTTTTGCTCTTGAAAAGGGCAAATCGATCAACCATACCTTCACCATGCCACAATATGCCGGAAGCGTAAGAGTAATGGTAGTAGCAGGGCAGGATGGAGCCTATGGGCATGCAGAAAAAACAGTAGCTGTACGACAGTCATTAATGGCTTTAGGCACCTTACCAAGAGTGTTGGGCCCGGGCGAAACAGTTCGTTTCCCGGTAAACGTATTTGCTACTGATGAGACCATAAAACAGGCCGAAGTATCTGTAAGCACCAATGAGCTGTTAAGCATTACGGGCAACTCAACCCAAAGCCTTAGCTTCGCTGAGCCGGGAGATAAATTGGCCTGGTTTGAGCTGCAAACGGCGCAGAATGAAGGCGTAGCAAGAGTTGAGGCCAACGTGAAAAGCGGATCCGAGACAGTGACTTTCGGTATTGAGCTGCAGGTACGAAACGCCAATCCCCGGCAGAGCTCAGTAGAAAGCCTGTTGCTGGAGGGTGGCGCTACAGAAGATATTTCCTTTAGAATGAGTGGGATGCAAGGCACTCGTGAGGTGTCTGTTGAGTTGTCGTCTATACCACCCATTAACCTGGAGAAGAGATTGAAGTTCTTGATGAGGTATCCACATGGGTGCACCGAGCAAATTGTATCGGCTGCATTCCCTCAGTTGTATCTTGATGTTTTTACTGATCTGTCGGATGAGGAAAAACTGAAAGCTCAGGCCAATATAGAAGCTGTGCTGAAGCAAATACCCGGCCGACAGTTGAGTAATGGAGGACTCACCGTATGGCCTGGTAGCGATATGGCCAACGATTGGGTGAGTAGTTATGGCGGACATTTTGTCCTGGAAGCTCAGATGAAGGGCTATGAACTACCCTCTGGGTTTCTTGATAACTGGTTGCGTTTTCAGAAGGATATGGCCAACCGCTGGACCGCCGGTGTAGAACAACTGGGGTCGGATCAGGCACAGGCATACCGGCTCTATACGCTTGCTCTGGCAAAGAAACCTGAAATAGGAGCAATGAACCGCCTGCGTCTGCAAAGCAATGTTTCACTTCAGGCACGCTGGCAACTGGCAGCTGCCTACCAGCTCAGCGGTCAGGACAAAGCAGCCAGTCAGCTGGTGGAAGGGGCATCGCTGTCAATTGATTCCTATGCATACAACTATTACACCTATGGTGACCCCAGCCGTGATAAAGCTATCATCATATCGGTACTCTCCAGGCTTAATCAAAGAGAAAAAGCGGCTTACCTGGTCAGTGAACTGGCCGAGGTCTTTGCTTCGGATCGTTGGCTCAGCACTCAAACCACTGCCTTTGGTCTGAAGGCGCTGTCAGACTTCTACAGGGATACCAAGCCCGATGCGGGTATGAATGTGTCATTTTCTGATGATGGGAATCCCGAAACAGAGGTAAACACATCATCACTTCTCTATACACAGCCGTTGAGTGTTCCCCTGGATGAACAGAATAAAGACATAAGATTTACCAATAGGGGTGAAAACCCATTGTTTGTAAGGGTAATTCATTCAGGCATACCGGAGGCAGGGCAGGAAAGCGCTGAAAAGATGAATCTGGAAATGAGGGTGAGATATACCGACATCAAGGGCTCACCTCTTGATGTAAGCTCACTTACCCAGGGTACAACCTTCATCGCGGAGATAACCATAAGCAATTCCGGTATTAGAGGTGACTATAGGCAAATGGCATTAACCCGTATTTTTCCTTCAGGATGGGAAATTCAAAATGCCAGAATGGATGCATCGGCAGCTGCTCTTGAACAGGATGCTGCCACCTATGAGGATATACGCGACGACAGGGTATATACCTATTTCGATTTACCTTCAGGGCAAAGTCGTACCTATAAGGTAATGCTTAATGCATCCTACCAAGGGCGTTTTTATTTGCCTGGAGTCAATACTGAAGCTATGTATGACGCATCTGTTTATGCACGCAATAAAGGCATGTGGGTAGAAGTACAGAAGTAACCTTACAGTTTATTGGCGGCATGGGTTGTTTAACCCATACAATATTTATTACTTGCCAGGGGGTGTTTGTCTCCTCCGTTGCTGTTGGCGGAGTGCTAGGTATTATTATCCCAATTGCAGTAGAATTTTTATGCCATCAGGAAGCAGAATACTTACTCCTCCTGCTGCGCAATTCCTTTAATAACGTTTTGAAGCTTCTGCCTTACTTCCGTCGCCAACACATCCATGCTACTGTTGTCAACGGGAGCCATCATTGCCTTTGGATCAATGGTTGACACC
>JBEPXC010000029.1:0-23724 GCA_041642035.1 Sphingobacteriia bacterium | reverse complement strand
CAGAACTTACGGGCTGCCAGCACACCCTTTTGCCCGACATGATTGAGATAGGAAGCTTTATAGCCCTGGCAGCAATGACCCAAAGCAACATCACCATAAAGAACGTCCAATATCATCAGCTGGGTATCATACCCGATGTATTTCGCAAACTGGGTATTACATTTTACCTGGAAAACGACGACATCATTATTCCCGCGCAGGAAGAATATACGGTAGAAAATTTTATTGACGGAAGCATATTGACCATAAGCGATGCTCCCTGGCCGGGTTTTACTCCTGACTTGCTGAGTGTATTGCTTGTAGCGGCTATACAAGCCAGGGGAAGTGTGCTCATTCACCAGAAAATGTTTGAAAGCAGGTTGTTTTTCGTGGATAAGCTGATAGATATGGGAGCCCAGATTATTCTCTGCGATCCCCACAGAGCGACCGTAATAGGTTTGAATAAACAATATCCTCTTAAAGCACTGGAAATGACCTCGCCCGATATCAGGGCTGGTGTAGCCCTTTTAATTGCGGCATTGAGTGCCCAGGGAAAAAGTGTAATACACAACATTGAACAAATCGATCGTGGCTATCAAAATATTGATACCCGACTGAATAATCTGGGTGCAAAAATCAAAAGAATTTAATTTATCACTGCCAATTTGGCTTATAATCTATTATGGCAAAAACTTTGTGATAAGCTTTTGCCTTTAAAAAATTTATATAACCCTAAATATTTATGTCCCATTATGTTGAAGAATGACAAAAAACAACCTATAGAGGATCAGCCTAAAGACAAGGCTGACGAAACGACTCAAAATACCTCCAATGATGCTGACAAATCAACAGATAACAACAAGCAACAGCAACAGGATGAGAGCAATAAAAAAGAAGCAAACGCCCAAACAGCACAAAGCCAGCAAAGCCAGGATGAAAGTGAAAGCACTTCAGGGCTGGATGAAGATACCAAGGATTTGGTCATTGCCGATTTGAATGAAAAAAACAAAGAAATAAACGATAAATACCTGCGTCTTTTTTCTGAATTCGACAATTTCAGAAAACGAAGCCTTAAGGAACGTATTGAATTAACCAAGACTGCATCGGCCGAAATGACAGAAGCCGTGCTCCCTGTCTTGGATGACCTGGAGCGTGCCTACAAATCGGCGGTCGAAAACCCCGATATCGTGGCTTTAACCGAAGGAGTAAATTTAATTCTTACCAAGCTCAAAACCACACTCAGAAATAAAGGCCTGGAAGAGATACCCACACGGGGTGAATTGTTTGACACCGATTTTCATGAGGCCATTACCAATGTGCCGGCTCCTACCCAAGAAGACAAGGGAAAAGTTATTGATGAAGTTCAAAAAGGATACATGCTCAATGGCAAAGTAATACGATTTGCAAAAGTAGTAGTAGCCAATTAAAAGATATAAAAATGCCAAAAAGAGATTATTACGAAGTACTGGAAATATCAAAAAATGCCACTGCAGAAGAAATTAAGAAGTCTTACCGTCAGAAAGCCTTAAAGTTTCACCCGGATAAGAATCCCGGTGATCAGGAGGCGGAGGATAAATTTAAAGAGGCTGCCGAAGCTTATGAGGTGCTGAGTAACCCTGACAAAAAGGCCAAATATGATCGGTTTGGACATGCCGGCCTGGGCAATGGCGGTGGTGGTTACAGCAGCGCATACGGCGATGGGATGTCTATGGATGACATCTTTAGCCAGTTTGGCGATATCTTTGGCAGTACCTTTGGTGGCGGTTTTGGTGGCGGTTTTGGAGGTAGTCAGCGTGGTGGTGGTGGCCGTAGGGTTAATAAAGGCTCCAACCTGCGCATCAAGGTAAAACTTACCCTCGAGGAGATTCTCAAAGGAGTAGAAAAAAAGATTAAGGTATCAAAATACGTTGCCTGCAAGGTTTGCAACGGCAGTGGAGCTAAAGACGGTAAATCGTATCGCACATGCTCTACATGCAACGGACAAGGTAGAGTAACACGCGTCACCAATACCTTTTTAGGTCAGATGCAAACCACCTCTGCCTGCCCAACCTGTGGTGGAGAAGGACAAATCATTACTGAAAAATGTACGACCTGCTTTGGTAATGGAATCGTTAAAGATGAAGAAGTAATTTCAATCAACATACCTGCCGGTGTTGGCGAGGGCATGCAAATGTCGATGAGCGGCAAAGGTAATGCAGCAGCACGTGGCGGTGTACCTGGTGATTTAATCATTCTCATCGAAGAAAAAAAGCACGAGAGCCTTATCAGAGACGGAAGCAATCTGTTGTATGATCATTACATCAGTTTTCCTGAAGCCGCCATCGGAACCACCATCGAAGTACCCACCCTTGAAGGAAAAGCACGGATAAAAATAGAACCCGGAACCCAATCCAGCAAGGTACTCCGACTCAAAGGCAAGGGACTGCCCTCGGTAAATGCTTATGGACGTGGCGACCTGCTGGTAAACATCAATGTATGGACACCCCAAAACATCAGTAAAGAAGAAAAACAAATACTCGAAAAACTGGCGCAGTCGGAAAGTTTTAAGCCCAATCCCCAGAAATCGGATAAGAGCTTTTTTGAAAGAATGAAAGATTATTTCCAGTAGGCAGCACACCCACTTTATACACTCCGCCGCCTTGCACTAAAAAAGGCCAGGATAAGCTATTACAATGGATTATATTATTCAAACAGAAGATATATCAAAAAATTACGATCAGCATCAGGCACTTGACAATGTTTCTATTGCAGTGCCTAAAGATGGTATTTTTGGCCTCCTGGGTCCCAATGGTGCAGGCAAAACTACGCTCATCAGAATCATCAACCAAATTATTGCACCTGATCAGGGCAATTTATTTTTTGATGGGGAGAAAATCAATCCCTCTCATATAAAAAGAATAGGTTATCTGCCCGAAGAACGGGGCCTTTACAAAAAAATGAAGGTTGGCGAACAAGCTATCTACCTTGCACGTCTTAAGGATGTACAACGAAAAGATGCACGTGTTTTGCTCAAAAACTGGTTCGAGAAGTTTGATCTGATGCCCTGGTGGGATAGAAAAGTTGAAGAATTGTCGAAAGGGATGCAACAAAAAGTGCAGTTTATCATCACGGTATTGCATAAGCCTGATCTTCTGATATTCGATGAACCCTTTAGTGGCTTTGACCCCATTAATGTTAACCTCCTCAAGGATGAAATACTGAACCTGAAAAAACAAGGGACCAGTATCATCTTTTCGACACACAATATGAGCTCAGTAGAGGAGCTTTGTGATAACATTGCCCTGATAAATAAATCGCAGAAGATTCTCGACGGTAGGTTGCACGACATCAGGAAAAGCCATTCTACAAACATATACACCATTACAATCAGCCAGCTAAAGATGCCTGTAGAGAAAATCATCTTTCCGGTGGCCGAACTTATCAGTGAGAAAGACCAGCGGGATGATTTGAAAAATATTCGGGTAAGAATAACCAATGGCAATACAGCCAACGATTTGATTACACATATCCTTCCCCATGTTCATCTTCATGGTTTTCAAGAAGAGATACCCACCATGAATGATGTCTTTATAAAAACAGTTACCGGAAAATATCCTCATGAGCTAAGCAAAAAAGATATCAGAGAACATATGGAGGAAAATAACGATTAATTCATGTAAGGAGTTCACGACCATACTATATACATGTGGCCAGTAAGAACATGACCCCCCTTATATTTATCTAGGTCAGTATGAAAAAAATATTTACCATAATCCGGCGCGAATATCTGAGCAGGGTGAAAAAGAAATCTTTCATTGTCATGACAATACTGGGCCCGGTATTGATGGCATCGTTGATGATCGTGCCCGCTTTTGTGGCAAAAATGTCGGATGATATGTATCGTATAGCGGTGGTTGACGACACCGATTTTTTCTACAGCGAATTCCAGGATAGCAATGATATAGATTTCACACAAATGAACGTAGGAGTGGATCTGGCTATTGAACTACTGAAGGATGAAAAGTTTGATGCTGTGCTTCACATTCCCACCACAGCCTTTCAGTCTCCCTCAACCCTTCGCCTTTTTACACAGGAGGCCGTAAACATGAATGCCAAGCTGTATGTAGAATCTATTCTTAGGAATGAATTTGAAAGTCTGAAATTGGAGAACGCAGGCATCGATCCTGAGGTGTTGAAGGCTACCAAAACCAAAATAAATATTCCCGCCATTCGCTTGCTTAAGGATGGGGTGGAGCAAACCGATTACCCCGAAATAAGCATGGGTTTGGGTATATTTGGCGGCATACTGATTTACTTTTTTGTTTTTCTTTTTGGGGCTCAGGTCATGAGAGGGGTGATGGAGGAAAAGACCAGCCGTATCGTAGAAATCATCGTATCCTCTGTAAAGCCCTTTCAGCTTATGATGGGTAAGATATTGGGTATTGCTCTTGTGGGGCTGACACAGTTTACCATCTGGATTATCTTGACTGTTTCTATTATTGGTGGAGTAAGAATTGCCATGCCGGACACCTTTAATTTTACGCCTCAGGAACAAGTATATGTCAGCGGAGCACAATCGCTCAATAAGGCAGATTTGCAGGAGCAGGTGGTAAAAGTGCAACAACACAACACACCCGCCGGAAGAATCATGGAGGGCTTAAGCCGTATCAATATCCCCCTGATGATTTTTGCCTTCATCTTTTATTTTTTGGGAGGCTATTTACTCTATGCTGCCCTGTTTGCAGCCATTGGATCGGCCGTTGACAATGAAGCAGATACGCAACAGTTTATGCTACCCATTACAATACCCATGGTATTCTCCCTGATTATGGCACAGCTTGTCATGAATAATCCCTCGGGACCCATTGCCTTTTGGTTGTCCATCATTCCTTTTACCTCTCCCATTATTATGATGGTAAGAATTCCCTTTGGAATTCCAGCGATGGATCTTTGGATCTCGGCAGGATTGCTCATAGCAGGATTTTTAGCTACAACATGGTTGGCAGCAAAAATATACCGTACCGGCATCCTTATGTATGGCAAGAAACCCACCTACAAAGAACTATGGAAGTGGCTACGCTACAGTGGGTAGCAAAATTAACCCGGTACCAATTTTTATTCATTTTATATTAATAATTAATAAAACACCCAACTATCATCAACAGGCTGTTTATCTTTGCATAAACCCGGAGAAACTAATATTTGAACCCCAAAAGAAATGGTAGCAGCAATAATAGACTGTGGAACGAATACTTTTAACTTATTGATTGCGGAATTTGATATTTTTGGTGAGCACACCGTGCTGCTCAACACCAAAAAGAGTGTCAAACTGGGAGAAGGGGGACTGGTCGATAATAAGATTACACCGCAGGCTTTCCAAAGGGGTATAAAAACTTTTGTTGAATTGGTGGAAATTGCCAGGAGCTATAAGGCCGATACCATCCAGGCATTTGCCACATCTGCCGTAAGAAGCAGCATCAATGGCCCCGATTTTGTGAGGAAAATCCTGGAAAAGACCCATATCATCATACAGGTATTAAATGGAGACACCGAAGCCCAATACATCTATAAAGGCGTTAATCTTTCCCTGCACCGCCTTGACCAACCCGTTCTGATTATGGATATCGGAGGGGGAAGCACTGAATTTATCATTGCTGCCGACGAACAGGTGGTCTGGAAAAAAAGCTTTGATTTGGGTGCGGCAAGACTGTTACAGGAATTCAACCCTTGTGATCCCATGTCGAATCAAGAAATTCAAAAGGTTAAGGATTATTTCCGGGAAATCTTGCAGCCCCTGGCCACCCGCTTAAAGAAATATCCCGTTCAGACCCTTATCGGTTGCTCAGGTTCTTTTGAATCACTGGCCGATTTAATCAAAATCAATCAAACAGAGCTTGTTCCTAACGAAAATTTGTATAAGTTTGACATGGATGATCTGAGGAACCTTCATCACAAACTTCTTTTGAGTACAGAGAGCGAGAGAAGGATGATGCCCGGACTGGTAGAGTATCGTGTAGACACCATTGTTTTTGCCAGTATATTGATCAGACATATTATCAAAAGATTTAAAATAGAACATCTCTATTATTCCTCTTACGCTTTGAAAGAAGGAATACTGGCAGATATGATCACCAACCGTATTGCAATTTAACCGTAAAACCGGCAGAAACTTTATAACATGGCAAAAATTCTGGTTATTGATGATGAACAAAGTATTCGTAATACTTTGAAAGATATTCTTGAATACGAAAAATTTGAAGTTGATATAGCCGAAGATGGAATTGAAGGATTGGAAAAGGCCAGCCAAAGCCGCTATGATGTAATACTCTGCGACATCAAAATGCCCCGCATGGATGGGATGGAGGTTCTGGACAAATTATTGGAAAAAGATCCCGACAATACGGTAGTAATGATTTCTGGACACGGTACCATAGAAACCGCAGTAGATGCCATCAAAAAAGGAGCATATGATTTTATATCAAAGCCCCCCGATATAAATCGTATGTTGATTACCATCCGCAACGCACTGGATAAAACCCACCTGGTGAGTGAAACCAAGGTATTGAAGCGCAAGGTTAATAAGACCTACGATATGATCGGAGAGTCTGGTGCTATTAATCAGATTAAGGAGATGATAGAACGGGTAGCACCTACTGATGCACGCATTTTCATTACCGGCCCCAACGGAACCGGGAAAGAACTGGTTGCCCGATGGCTACATGAACTCAGCAACCGATCCAAAGGCCCTTTTGTTGAAGTTAACTGTGCCGCTATTCCATCTGAACTTATTGAGAGCGAACTCTTCGGACACGAAAAGGGTTCTTTTACTTCAGCTATAAAACAGAAAAAAGGAAATTTCGAACTTGCTACGGGCGGCACCCTTTTTCTGGATGAGATCGGAGATATGAGCCTGGCAGCACAGGCTAAAGTACTACGTGCCTTGCAGGAGAATAAGATAACACGTGTTGGAGGCGAAAAAGAACTTGCTGTGGATGTAAGGGTTATAGCCGCCACCAATAAGAACATTCAAGAGGAAATCCGTAACGGAAATTTTCGTGAAGACTTATACCATCGCCTGAGTGTTATCCTGATCCATGTGCCCTCGCTCAATGAAAGAAAAGAAGATATCCCCATTTTGGCCAATTACTTCCTCGAGCAAATCATCTGCGAGCATGGAATGCCTAAAAAAATCTTTGATGATCAGGCATTGGCTAGTCTTCAGAAAATAACCTGGACAGGCAATATAAGGGAATTAAGAAATGTAATTGAACGTCTTGCTATACTTTGCGACAAGGAGATTACGGCAAAAGATGTGGAAATTTTTGCTCAACCCCTTAGCGAATATAAAAGATAAAACCCGACTTCCCCTGAAACACCGCAGGTATGGGGCTTGCATGTGCTTTGAAATAATATTTTCTAACAGTAAATTCATGCATAGAGCAGAAAGACAGCCCTTTAGAAACACGAAAAAAGGATGCTGCGAAACATCCTTTTCTTCTATTTAACAGGTTTGAAAGGTATCTCCAGTTAAAAAGTAAAACCAATCTTAATGTTATTTAAGAAATAATGGTCATAGGAATCATTTTCCTTCACCCCATCAAGATAGTGAAAGATGGTATTTCTCCATCCCAATTCATAACCCAGACGAACACTATTGGTTAATTTAACCGAAAAACCTCCACCAAAGGGTATAAAGGGCTGCACCTGACTGTATTCATCCTGTGTATTAATAAGCCGGTCATTCAAATCGTATACGGTGGCATCACTAAATAAAACACCGATACCCACATAACCATAAATATCAAAAGGGGTTTGTGAGAGAGAAGGCAAATGGAATTCAGTTTTGCCCACAAACTCAAAAATATCATTATTAAAGCGATATACGTCTACACCTAATGCACGCATGGGTTCATCTCTTGTATAGGAAAGATTGGCGAAATTCATGCCCATATTTAACGCAAACCAATTGTTTAAAAGATAACGTCCGTAAAGCCCTCCGGAAAAGCTAAAGTTTTTAGTATGATATTGAACAAAATCGCTTGCTCCGAAACCTTTATTTGCTCCTACATCCGTAATAGAATGCGCTGTTCCAAAGGTAAATCCCATTTCCCAGGTGCCAATAGACTCATATTGTTCCTTTAGCGATCTCTGTAAAGCCGGTTTAGGCGTATTGCGTACAGCAGTCATATCGCTATGACTACTGCCCGAGTTACCATCATAACTGCCTGGATTTTGGCTATTGCTTGGTGGAGCAGAATACCTTTGGGGCCTGGAGGTGTTATGCTCTTTGGACTGGCTTCTTTCACGGGCGATAGAGGACTTTTTTCGCCCAAACAATCTCCGGAAGAAATTATCGCTGACTAAGGCCAGTGTATTACCCCTGTAAAGATCCTCTTGTTGGTAAAATTCTGTAGCCTTTATTTCAGCAGAGGTTTCAGAAGATTGGGCCTGGCTGGTCAGTAGAATAAAACCTGTAAAACAAAGTATGAAAATAAAAATCTGTCGGAAAGAATTTTTCAGCATTGTGAATGGGTTTATGATACCTGTGAATATTTTTAAGAAGTTAATCGGGTTCAAATGTAAATAAAAAAAGCTTATCATTATGCTAAAAACTCATTTATAACAAAAAAGCTGCTAACAGACCTTGTTAACAGCTTGTATATAGTCAGAAATAACTTATCACCAACGTCTTCTTACTAGTGGTACGAAATAAGAAAACTTTAAACTCCCGAAGTAATAGCTATCGCTTCCTCTGCTCCATGGTCGGGTGAATCCATCCAGATAATCAAAAAATGTTTTTCTCCAACCAATCTCATAGCCAATTTTCATATCCTGGGTTATGGAATAATTAAACCCCAGACCCATGGGTATGGCAGGTTGTATATTACTATATTGATCCAGGGTAAAATCGGCAGGAGGAGGATTGGGTACTCTAAGATTGGGGTTATGATAAAAAGCAGCCAATCCAATAAAGCCATAAAAAGAAAATGGGAACCTGGGTGAACTGTTTGGAACAAAAACTTCATAATTAACAGCAACTTCAATAATGTTGTTATCAAAGGAAAAATTTCTTGCTCTCCCCGCCAATGAATCGGCTCCATGCACACGGGCGTAATTAAAGGTTCCGCTTACAGCAAATAATTCATGAAATTTATAACGGGCGAAAGCACCCAGATTCATGCTCAGGGTATTCCACTGTGTGTTTAAGAAAGAAGGACGTTGATCTATCGACAAACCACTAACATCGGTCAGAGAATAGGCCGTGCCAACATTTGCTCCCAGATCCCATCCTAGCTGCTGGTAAATTCTTGAACGCCTTGACGGGGCAATGGGCCGTCTGGACCCAACAGGACGGCGCGAGCCACTAGGAGGCTGAAAAGATTTCTTGCTCTCAAATATAGGGAGACTACTCTGGGTTGTGCTTTCAAAAGGAAAAACCAACAAAAGAGACATTGTGGCTAAAAAAAGAAATATTTTCATCTTAATAAATTTGTTTAAAGTTGTTGAATAAAACCCACGTAGACTGCTTCATTGTCGTTTGCGAGTTCATCCTCTTGTAGGTTACATCAGTAAAGAATTTCAATATGGTTGTATGAAGTAATGCATTGTAAAGCACTCATACCCTTTATCAGCCGATAGCTAAATATGCATAATCTTTCTTTTACAACAAACGTGCTCTGCAGAACATACTTCTGTTCATTCTACATGTTAAGCAACAACAAATATAGGCTTTTTTTTTATACGCTATTTCTAGTAAAAACACGGATATTAATTTAGGAATGTGTTTGAATTCAAAGAATAGCCGGCGATAAAATTGTCGATGATTCTATAAATTTTTTATTCTTAAAGATCCACACTCTTTGTGGAATAATTAAACGCTTTTTTCTTATCTTGTGCAGCATTTAAAACCCATCCAACAGCCAGGTTATATGGAAAAAAGAAACACAAAAATCAAGCCCTATAAGATTATGATTGTTGATGACGATCCTCTCGTAAGAAAGACTTTAGAGAGACTACTTTTTAAGCAGGACTATCTTTTTTTTAGTGTTGAGTCAGGAGAACAGGCTTTGGAAACCATTCTGGATATCAACCCCGATATTGTGTTACTTGATGTTTTCATGAAAGGCCTGACGGGTTTTGAGGTCTGCAGCAAGCTAAAAAAAATGGGCATTACCAAAAGAATTCCCGTTATATTTTTAACCAGCAACAATCAATCGAGTGAAATCGTAAAAGGTTTTCAATCGGGGGCTGTTGATTATATAATAAAACCCTTTAATACCGAAGAACTCCTAGCACGATTGCTAACCCATCTGGAACTCAAGAAATCGAGAGAGGAAATTAAGTTGGTTAATATGATAAAAACCCGTTTTTTCTCTATAATGACTCATGATATAAAAAATTCATTAACAGGGGTAAAAGGGGTCGCTGAGTTTCTAAATCAGGAGATATCACAAAACCCCGTTAATGTAGAACAGATCAAAAAGCTATCAGCACTCATACTTGATGATAGCACGCAACTATATAGGTTTGTTGAGAATCTTATCAAATGGGATCTTATTGAATCAAATGAGGTGTCGCTAGAGGTCGATGTATTTGATGTTAAGCCCCTTCTTGATCAGGTAATCGGACAATTTGCCCATCAAATCGGTGAAAAACAACTTTGTTTTCAGATAAAACTAAAGAGCAACATGCAAATTCATACGGACAAAAGTATGCTGCATGATATTTTCAGGGAATTGATCAGCAATGCTATTAAATACTCCTATAAAGGAGGACAGATTAGTATTGGTATAGAAAAAGAAAACGGAACGAATGTATTCACGATAGAAGATCAGGGAGTAGGCATGGATAAAGAAGTTTCTGAAAATGTTTTCAGACTTGATACACCCCATCCCAAGACCATTGGAACCGAAAAGGAAAAAGGTATTGGTCTGGGTCTGATCATTTGCTATACCTTGGTATCGAAACTTAAGGGTTCAATCAATATAACTTCGGAAAAACTTAAGGGAGCTACTATCATTGTAAGCATCCCTGACATAAAAAATGGTATTTCGCAGGAAGAAAAATAAAGCTGGTCCAAAAGGTTAAATGAAAATCTATTGCCTTTCTGCTGTCAATAGCTAAAACAAGGGAACTACATATATACAACCGAATTTTATAGATTAATAAATCGGCTACAACTAAAGCACTCCGTTTCTTTGTCGTTGGAACCAATAATAAGCAGCCGATCACCGATATATTCATCAATCAGTTGCTTATACCAATCAATAGAGCGATCATCAAGATTGGAACAAGGTTCATCAAGAATAATAAGGGGGTTATCACTCATCACTGCGAGCAACAATTTCACCCTTTGCTTCATACCAGAAGAAAAGTATTTGATAGGCTTATCAGCACTTTTTTCCAGGCCAGAAGTTTTGATTAATGACTTCAGGGTATGATTCTGTATGAATGATCTAAACTTGCTATGGAATAGCAGGCTTTCCCGGAGAGAGAACTCTTCAATAAGCTCCAGATGGGGTGATGCAATACCCGTAAAGCGAAACACGGAAGGGGATATATCTTTGTTTTTTAGCGACCAGGTAATATCACCTTCGCTGGGTGTAAGATAACCGCTTAATACCTTGAGAAGAGTAGTTTTCCCACTGCCATTGTTACCTAAAATTCCCCAGTGTGCCGGAGCACCCAGCTCAAGATTTATTCGGCGAAAAATCCAGTGATAATTGTATTTCTTGCCAATATTATGGAGAAGAATATTCAAAATGACTAAGGATATTTAATCGATACAAAAAAAGAGTTTATTTTTCCTGAAATGAATACCCCTTCATAATCCCTCTTTTGGAATTGCTGATGAAAGAAAGTATTTCATCTCTTTCGGGAGTGGCGGGCATTTCTGTTTCGATAAGTGCAATGGCACGGCTAACATTAAGCTTTTTCAGGTAAATAATCCTGTAAATTTCCTGTATTTCATTAATCTTATCCGAGGTAAACCCTCTTCTGCGCAAACCCACGGAGTTTATACCCACGAAGCTTAATGGATCACGGGCTGCTTTGGTATAAGGAGGCACATCTTTACGGATAAGCGATCCGCCGGAAATCATAACATGCTGCCCTATATTTACAAATTGATGTACCGCAGACAACCCACCGATAATGGCATAATCCTGTATGCTAATGTGGCCCGCCAGGGTAGCAGCATTGGCAAGGATGCAATTATTGCCCACCACACAATCGTGGGCAACATGCACGTATGCCATTAAAAGACAATTATCACCGATTACAGTTTTATAATTGGCCTTGGTGCCGCGGTTAATGGTTACAAATTCTCGGATGGTAGTATTATTGCCGATCTCAACGGTAGTTTCTTCTCCATCATATTTTAGATCCTGGGGAATGGCCGAAATAACTGCTCCGGGAAATATTTTGCAATTATTACCAATGCGGGCACCTTCCATAATGGTGACATTGGAACCTATCCAGGTTCCTTCTCCTATTTCAACATTCTTATGAATGGTAACAAAGGGCTCAATGACTACATTGCGGGCAATTTTTGCCTGCGGATGAACGTATGCTAAAGGTTGATTCATTTTAAATTGGGATTTTTTGCTATTTGTGCCATTAATTCTGATTCTATTACTACTTTGGAGCCTACATACCCCACGCATCGCATGTGGCATATTCCTCTTCTCACTGGAGAGATCAAACTGCATTTCAATATAAGGGTATCGCCAGGAACAACTTTTTGTTTAAACTTAACATTATCTATTTTTAAAAAATAGGTGCTGTAGTTTTCCGGATCTTCCACTGTTGAGAGAATAAGTATACCGCCAGCCTGAGCCAGGGCTTCAATCTGAAGTACTCCCGGCATGACAGGCTCTTTAGGGAAATGCCCTGCAAAGAAAGACTCATTCATGGTAACGTTCTTCACGCCAATCACATGCGAATCGCTAATTTCTATAATTTTATCCACCAATAAAAATGGGTACCGATGCGGAAGCATCCCGGTAATATCATTGATGTCAAACACAGGCTTTACATCGGGATTATAGGATGGAATTTGCTCTTCAGCAATCTTTTTCTTAATGAGTTTTTTTATATGCCTGGCAAATTTAACATTGGACGAATGACCAGGCTTGGTAGCCACAATGTGTGCTTTAATCTTTTTGCCGGCAAGAGCTAAATCACCCACAATATCCAGCAGCTTATGACGGGCAGGCTCATTAGGGAAATAGGGGTCAAGGTTATTGAGTATACCTTCGCTTCTAACAGAAACAGAAGGTTTGTTGAATAATTGTGCCAGGCGATCGAGCTCCTCTTGTTGCATAGGTCTGTCAACAAAGACAATGGCATTGCTTAGATCACCACCCTTGATCAGGTTTTGATTAAGTAAAAATTCCAGCTCATGCAAAAATACAAAAGTACGGCATGAAGCAATCTCATCTTTAAAGTCGGCCAGGTTATCAAGCACGGCATATTGAGAGCCCAGCACCCTGGAGTTATAATCAATCATGCAGGACAATCGGTATTTATCTGAAGGTATGGCAAGAAACTCACAATCTTTTTCTTCGTCAAAGAAACGTACGGTTTCTTTTATTTCAAAATACTGCCGTGGAGCATTTTGTTTTTTAATGCCTGCGTTTTCCAATGCCTCTACATATGGTTTACTGCTACCATCAAGAATAGGCATTTCCAGGCAATCAACCTCAACAATGATATTGTCGATATCCATGCCAATGATTGCAGCCAATACATGCTCAACAGTTACTATTTTGGAACCTTCTTTTTCTAAGGTTGTACCACGAGAGGTATCTACTACATAATCGGCATCAGCTTCAATATAAATTTGCTCTGGTAAATCAGTTCGTAAGAACCTGATGCCGGAATCTTCAGGAGCAGGCTTAAAAGAAAGCGTAACAGTCTGTCCCGTGTGCAAACCAACTCCAGATACAGTAACAGGATTAAGAATTGTATTCTGCTTATCAATCATAGAAGGAATAATTATAATGGTTTTCAATGCAAAGCCACGAAAAAGACAAAAGCAATCGCTGCCTGATAGATATTTTCGCGGGGCTAAAAATCAGGCAAAGATATAACTTTTTATTTTCTCAATGGATTGGTTGTTTAACTATGATCAGCATTAAGTTTTTTTTTCCAACTCATCAATTCTTTTGACAATCTTCTCCAGATTACGGAAATGAATATATGCCTTTATGTATTTATCATGGTCAAATCCAGGAGCTCCCATGATTATCTTCTTCTCTCTTACACTAGACGAAAGACCTGACTGGGCAGCTATTTTAACATCATCACCAATGGAAATGTGTCCACTTATTCCTACCTGCCCCCCTATCATACAATTTTTACCCACCTTACTCGAGCCGGCAATACCTGTTTGAGCGGCAATTACGGTATTTTCGCCAATGGATACATTATGAGCCACCTGAATCAGGTTGTCGAGCTTCACCCCCTTCTTTATAACCGTTGAGCCCATGGTGGCCCTGTCGATGGTAGTATTGGCTCCAATCTCAACATGATCTTCCAGAATGACATTTCCTATTTGAGCAATTTTCATATAATTGTTATCGCTTTGGGGGGCAAAACCAAATCCATCAGCACCAATTACAGATCCCGAGTGTATGGTACAATCTTTACCAATGGAGCAGTTCTCGTAAATTTTCACACCTGCATACAATATACTATTGTCTAGAATAGTTACATTATCTCCAATGTAGCTTTGAGGGTATATTTTTACATTATTGCCAATGCTGACATTTTCACCAATAACGGTAAATTCTCCGACATAAATATCTTCACCTAATGCTGCTGAACTGGAAATGGCTGCCAATGGAGAAATGCCTTTTTTCTGCGGCTTACTTTGTTGATAAAGATTTAATAAACTGGCCAGAGCATTATAGGCATTTTCTACCTTTATTAAGGTACAGTTAAGGGTTGTTTCAGGTTTAAAGTCTTTATTAACCAAAACAATACTGGCGTGGGTTGTATAGATATATGCAGTATAGGCCGGATTGGCCAAAAAGGTAAGGCTTCCCTTACCAGCTTCTTCAATTTTTGAAACGGTGTGAACTTTTACATCCCTGTCACCTTCAATTTCCCCGTTAAGGAAATCTGCAATTTGAATGGCGGTAAATTCCATTGATACAATAGTTTGAATGATTAATATTTATAAAAGTAGTATTAATTGAAAAGAAATCATCAGGAAAATGTTACCGAAATTAATTATTCTTTAGCATATCCCAAATCTCCTTTGGATAACAGATAAAATATTTCTTTACCGGATTGGATAATACCCGAATATTTAATTGATCTGATATCTCGGCCATATCAGATACTTGTCCATCCTTTTGTAATATAAGTATATTTCCTACACCAGGATCGTAGGCATTGTTTTCGGTTTTTCCCTCCAGTACCAGATAATGAATCTCGTTTTGTGTGAGACTGAAAAATGTAGCCGACAAATTGCGGATTTTGTCTACGTATTCCGGATCAAAACTATCTTTTTGCAATTCTATCTTAAATAGCTTACGGGCCACTAATCGGCTACACAACATAGACAAAATGGTGTCAGGATGCTTAGTCCATACTTTGATGGAGGTAAAAACATCGAAATCATCTAGCTGAGCAAAATCCTCCAGAATGGTTGGATCATCTTCAAAATCTACAAGAGTAAAAGTATTGAGTAGGAACTTCTTCAATGCAGGTGTTGCAAAAACCTCCTGTCCACCCATTGCAAGCTCTTTGGCCCTTCTCAATATTGTGATCAATAAATTTTCGGCAGAAATTACCGTTTTATGCAAATATACCTGCCAATACATCAGTCGTCGGGCAATAATAAACTTCTCTAGCGAGTAAATACCTTTTTCATCGGTAACAAGCTTATCCGAAACAACATCCAGGGTTTTAATGATACGGTCATAGCTCACCACCCCTTCCGACACACCGGTAAAGAAACTATCGCGGTTTAGATAATCCAGGCGGTCCATATCCAGTTGTCCGCTTACCAATTGATGAAGGAACTTCTTCTCATATTGGTTTGTAAAAATATCAATAGCCATTGCTATACCTTCTTCATGCACAGGCTTGAGCTTATACATAAACAACAGGGACAACTGCTCATGACTGACATTTTCAACAAGAGTATTTTCAAGAGCATGAGAAAAGGGTCCATGTCCAATATCATGCAACAAAATTGCCAAAGTAGCACCTTGTACCTCCGCGTTAGAAATATGATGTCCCTTGGCTTTAAGAGTTTCCAACGCCTGTCCCATCAGGTACATAGCCCCTAATGCGTGATGAAAACGCGTATGTAATGCACCGGGATAAACCAGATGACTCAGCCCCAGCTGCTTTATTCGACGCAAACGTTGAAAGTAAGGGTGCTCCAAGACATCAAAAATCGATATATCAGGTATATTGATAAAGCCATATACAGGATCATTGAAAATTTTGAGTTTATTATGGCTTACATCATTCATTGTTGAATTACTTAATAAACGTACATTGGTTAATTTCGATTTACAATGCAAACCTACATATTTTTAATTTTTTCAAAGGAATAATTAATCAAAAAACTCAATTATTTATGTATGGGATGCGCCTTAGTTGCTAAAAAATTCCACATTTTATCCTTACATTTGTTTGTATAATGAGCTTAAAGCCTTATTGAAAAAGCAATAAAAAAACAATAAAACCATAAGTCATCATAGATAGCCCTAGAAATCTGACTGTTTTATGCAGTTGATGGATATAAATCGTTTAACGGGAAAAATATAAAAACAGACAATATTATGAAAATTAAAATATTATGGGCAGATGATGAAATAGATTTACTAAAACCACACATCATGTTTCTGGAACAAAGAGGTTATGAGGTGTATACTGCAAAAAGTGGAGATGATGCGTTGGATTTGATTCTGAGCAACAATTTTGATATCGTGTTTTTGGATGAAAATATGCCAGGACTTTCAGGGTTGGAGACCTTGAGTCATATCAAGTCTAAGCAACCAAGGCTTCCGGTGGTTATGATTACCAAAAGCGAAGAAGAATCTATCATGAATGAAGCCATTGGCAGCAATATCTCGGATTATCTGATTAAACCTGTAAATCCCCATCAGATACTGCTTTCGCTAAAGAAAAATCTTGAAACAAAAAAACTCATGAATGAAAAAACTAACATGGGTTATCAACAGGAATTCAGACAAATAAGTATGGATATCGGCGACAGGCCCGATCTGGAGGCATGGGAGAGCATATACCGCAAAATTATCTTTTGGGAACTCGAGCTCGATAAGACACAGGATGATGGCTTAAGTGAGGTCTTCAAAATGCAGAAATCAGAAGCCAACACGGTGTTTTGTAAGTTTGTAATGAATAATTATAGCAATTGGCTCTCAGGGAAATCAGATCAGAAGCCAGTTCTATCGCATATTGCGGTCAGAGAAAAGGTGTTACCTATCCTTAAGGACAATGACGAACAGTTTTTTCTGATCATTATAGACAACCTTCGGTTCGACCAATGGAAAATATTACAGCCTGTTATTGAGAATTATTACCGCGTTGAACAGGAAGACATTACCTATAGTATCGTTCCCACGGCCACCCAATATGCACGCAATGCTTTCTTTGCCGGTTTATTACCCTCAGAAATAGAAAAACGGTTTCCCAACTATTGGGTGGGCGAAGGAGATGAAGGCACTCGGAATCAATTCGAAGCAGAACTCTTTGCAGAGCAACTCAAGAGATTGGGAGTACTAATACCCTTTAACTACCACAAAATTCTCAATTTAAGTGCTGGCAAAAAGCTATTGGAGAATTTAAGTAACTTCACCAATAAAAAGCTCAATATATTGGTATACAATTTCGTCGATATGCTCTCTCATGCCAGAACCGACATGGAAGTTATTAAAGAACTGGCAGACGACGAGGCAGCCTACAGAAGCCTTACCCTTTCATGGTTTGAGCATTCTCCTTTGTTTGACATCATAAAGTTTCTGCAGGAAAAAAATATCAGTATAATTCTCACTACCGATCACGGAACCATTAAAGTTTCTCACCCTACAAAAGTAGTAGGCGATAAAAATACCAACACCAACCTTCGATATAAAACTGGTCGTAACCTCCAGTACAATCCTTCTGAGGTTTTTGAGGTACGTAATCCGCAAGAAATTTACCTGCCACGCACCAATATCAGTTCAAGTTATATTTTTGCGCGTGAAGACAGTTTCTTTGCCTACCCCAACAATTATAATTATTATGTAAACTATTACAAGAACACATTTCAACATGGTGGTATATCCATGGAAGAAATGCTGTTGCCCTTCGTTTACCTTAAACCTCGCTAATTAATAAGTAATTGTACCGATGCATATTGTTAATGAATATTTCACCGAAGACCAATTGCCTAAGGTAGCAGCCCAGATTATAAATGATAATCCACAGTGCCGCATTATGGCTTTTTACGGAAAAATGGGTATTGGTAAAACCACCCTTATCAAAGCCATTTGCCACTACCTTGATGTTACGGATATTGTTGGTAGTCCCACTTTTTCAATTGTGAATCAATACCTTACTCAGAGCAACAACACCCTTTATCATTTTGACTTTTATCGGTTAAAAAAACAAGATGAAGCATTCGACCTAGGTTATGAGGATTACTTCTTCAGCGGGAACTACTGCTTCATAGAATGGCCTGAAAAAATAGAGGCATTGCTGACTGATGATTGTTTAAAGGTTTATCTGGATGAAAAAGATGGCTTGCGCAACATCAGTTATAAAATTTAAAGAGAGCAATCATAACAAATTGTAGTCATGCAAAAAAGAGGTCCGGAATACATGTTCTTCAGTTCATCAGGTAAGCTTCTACCACAGGAGGAAACCCTTGAAATAAGGAAAAGAAAAAACAGTCTTACAATCGGTATTCCTAAAGAAATAGCATTTCAGGAAAACAGAGTAGCCCTTGCTCCTGAAGCAGTAGGATTACTTACCCAGAACGGACACCGGGTTTTAGTGGAGAAAAATGCAGGAGTAAATGCTCATTTTCCCGATTCAGAATATAGTGAAGCCGGTGCGGAAATAGTATATGAAAAGGCAGAGGTATATAAGGCTGATATTATTCTAAAAATTGCCCCTCCAGTGCCTGATGAAATTAAATTCCTGAGCCCTGGACAAACACTGATATCTACTATTGCTATTCCGGTGCAATCAGCCCCTTACTTTAAAGCCCTAATGGCAAAAAAAATTAATGCCATTGCTTTTGAACTTATCAAAGACAAAACCAATACCTTTCCTCTGGTCAGGAGCATGAGCGAAATTGCAGGAAATACTTCTATTTTAATTGCAGCAGAATATCTTTGCGACAAAAAGTTTGGTAAGGGACGCATGTTCGGTGGTTTTTCGGGCATCACCCCTACCGAAGTAGTTATACTTGGAGCCGGTACTGTAGGCGAATTTGCCGTGCGGGCTGCAATGGGGTTAGGTGCTATGGTTAAGGTCTTTGATAATTCGGTATATAAATTAAGACGACTTCAGAATAATCTCAATACGCGTATATTTACCAGCATTATACAGCCTAAAGTTCTTGCCAAAGCGCTCAAAACTGCTGATGTGGTAATTGGTGCTATTCATTCACCCTATGGACATTCTCCAATTGTAGTAAGCGAAGAGATGGTTGCGCAAATGAAATTTGGTTCGGTAATAATAGATGTGAGCATCGACCAGGGGGGTTGCATAGAAACATCGAGGGCAACCAACCATGCTGAGCCTGCTTTTAAGAAGCACGACGTCACACACTACTGTGTGCCCAACATAGCCTCGAAAGTGCCTCATACGGCCTCCTATGCCTTCAGTAACTTCTTTGCACCAATCCTCCTTAGTATTGGAGAATACGGTGGTATCGTCAATATGCTTAAAAATGATGCAGGCGTAAGACAGGGAGCATACATATTCAATGGCACTCTTACCAATCAGTTCGTAGGGCAATGTTTCAATCTTTCCAGTCAGGATATAGAGTTACTCATGGCTGCTTATGGATAAAGAAGACCCCTTATTGCCTCCTAAACAAAAAAAAACAGCGATGTAATAATATACAAAGCTGTTTTTTTGGGGTGTGACTTGGCTGGGGTTCGAACCCAGGACCCCATCCTTAAAAGGGATGTGCTCTACCAGCTGAGCTACCAAGTCAAAATGCATGACTGTTGATAAAAAACAATGTGACTTGGCTGGGGTTCGAACCCAGGACCCCATCCTTAAAAGGGATGTGCTCTACCAGCTGAGCTACCAAGTCTATTATTCAGTTTTCAATGAATTCAGGGTATTCCCTGATTTTTTTGAGAGTGCAAAGGTACTGTCTATTCTGAAAAATCCAAAGTTTTTTACAATAAATCAACATTATTTTTTGGCTCTAAAATCCTAGCTGCTGACATTCAAGACTTAATCAATAATGTAATGCCGGGAAAATTTATATTCCTTTTTAAACATTTTCCGGTAGGTGGTCAATACAAAAACTTTATTGGTGGTTAGAATTTCAACGATCCTTACCATCTTGGGATTATAATCTCCAATCCAGGCAAGATACGCGTCGTTATACTTCTTTTTATGCACCAGCGTATCCTGAATAGCAACTATTAAACCACTTTCAACCCCTTTATTCCGGTATTCGGGAACTATGCCAAACACCAGGCCGTAAGCCATATTGCATTTACCCCGCCATTTATGAATCATGAACTTTATCTTCCCGGCTAAATCCATTTTGCCATCAACATACCGGAACAACTGATTCAACTCCGGTATTCCGACAAAAATAGCAATAGGCCTTTGATGATGATACCCAAAGATGATAAGATCGGGATCGATGATAGATTTCATGCTCTTAAAAGTGCTCAATGCCTGCTCCTTTGTCATGGGCTTAAAATGCTTTTGAACATCCTGCCAGGCCTCATTATATATATTCATAAAATCATCAGCAAATTTATCGAGTTGATTCAGCTTAAGTGCGGCAAATGAATAACCCTGATCGTTGGTGAGCCTGTCATAACTTCTCCGTATTATGGGGTGGAGCTTTACATTTTTATTCAAGCCATATACAAACTGATTGAAATAATTTTCAAACCCGTAGTTCTCGAAAAGAATTTGGTAATAGGGAGGATTATAATTAAGCAAATAAGGCGGAGGGGTCTCAAATCCTTTCACCAGTAACCCCCAGAATCTATCCCTTTCCCCAAAATTAATGGGTCCGTCCATGGCTTCCATCCCTCTTTCTTCAAGCCAACGTTTTGCAGTTTCAAAAAGCAAATTGGCAGCCTCCTGATGGTCTATGCATTCAAAGAAACCAACTCCGCCGGTGGGATGCTCAAATGTGTAGGCTATTTGACGATTGATAAAAGCAGCGATCCTTCCGGTTAAATTTTTGTTCTCATCGTATAGCACCCATCGGGTGGCAATACCGAATTCAAAAAACTTATTCTTCTTTTCATCAAAAACAGCTTCAATATCCTGATCCAGATGACTTATCCAATTGGGGTCATTCCGATAGATCATATGTGGCACCGACAGGAAATCTTTTTTATGAGCACTATTTTTTACTTCTATAATTTGCATTTTCACGTTATATTAAAAATTCAAAATATACTTAGGTGTTTAGCTCTTTAAAAAAACAGGAATTCTTTTATACAAGCCTGGCTATACAGTCAAAGGGAAACCTTATATGCAAAAGTAATCTTTTAACAAAAACCGCAAAATTAAATACCCCAAAAGGCAAGGGCAAGAAATCAAAATTATATTGTAGTAACATCAATTGCTGTATTTATTTGCTCAATGACACATAAAAAGATAGAAAGAACAGAAAATAATAACAATAGCTTACAAAATTTTATTAGGTTTGCGCAATCATTATGATGTTAATTAAATATACTTTTCAAAATTTGAGATCATGAAAATCAGCACGATAGAAATTAAGCCTTTGATTGGCTTCGGAGACCTGAAATTTGGCACTGTTCAGTCTGACGTTGAAAATTTTATGGGCGAGCCCGAAGAGATAGAAGATCTGCCCGGAGAGGCCGATGAATCAGATGCCGAAGTGTGGAATTATTGGGAAGAAGGCCATACGGTCTTCTTTGAAAAAGAACTCGAGGGTAAATGTACCTGCTTCGAAACTGATAACAACAATGCAACCTTATTCGGCAAACATGTTTTTGATTTAAATGAAGCCCAGCTGGTTGAGTTAATGAAAGCTAATGGCTACGATGATGTTGATACTGAAGATGAAGAATGGGGCGAGAGAAGAGTTTCCTTTACCGATGCTGTAATGGATTTCTATTTTGAGAATGATAAACTCATCAGCGTGAGTTGGGGTGTACTCATTGATCTGGAGACAGACGAAGCCAAATGGCCTGAATAGTTTTAAAAGCCTCTATTCACTCAACCGTTCTTTATGGCAAATTCCCGAATGTTTATTTTTAACTACTTTAAATTTATCTCGTGCTTTATCCATTAAAATTCAAACCCATATATAAAGATAAAATCTGGGGTGGCACCCGCCTTAAGGATTTGTACAACAAGGATTTTTCTCCCCTGCCCAATTGTGGTGAATCGTGGGAATTATCAGGTGTAAATGAGAATACCTCGGTGGTCGAAAACGGTTTCCTGGCAGGCAATTCCATCAATGAAGTCATTGAGATTTATATGGGAGAGCTTTTGGGAGAAAGAGTATTTGAAAAGCATGGAAATGAATTCCCTCTGCTGGTAAAGCTCCTTGATACCAATAGCTATCTCTCTATCCAGGTGCATCCCGATGATACCTATGCCCTGAAAAACCATGATTCTTTTGGAAAAACAGAGATGTGGGTGGTTTTGGATGCTCAACCTGATGCAGAAATCATTACCGGTTTCAATCGTGATGTTACGGAAGAGATCTATGTCGAATACCTGGAAAACGGAAGGCTCAAAGAGATTCTTAATATTGAAAAAGCCGCCAAAGGAGATGTATTCTTTATCCCTGCCGGACGCATACATGCTATAGGTGCCGGTATTACTCTGCTGGAAATACAGCAAACTTCTGATGTTACCTATCGGGTTTACGATTGGGACAGAAAGGATGAAAATGGACAGTATCGGGAGTTGCATACCCAACGGGCACTGGAGGTGCTGGACTTTAAAAAGCATGATGCCTACAAGACCCCTTATACCATAGAGCAAAATAAGATGGTTGAACTGGTGAAATGTGATTATTTCACTACCCGTATGCTTGAATTCACCAAAGAGCGCGAAGCCGATTATAGCTTCCTGGATTCTTTTGTGCTTTACAGCTGCCTGGAAGGAAATTGCATGATAAACTACCCCGAAGGCGTGGAAGTGCTCCAGGCGGGCAATATAATCCTCATTCCGGCAGAAATAAAAAGCCTTACACTTACCCCACAGGGCAAATGTAAGATCATTGAAACATACATAGGGTAAAAAACCCAAAAAAGAACAACACTAAAAAAGGCTGCCTGAAATTCAGGCAGCCTTTTTTAGTGTTGTTCTTTTTTAATCTTAATCTATTTATTCTGATCCATACGCCCCCATGAATCACGAAGGGTTACCGTACGGTTAAAAATAAGCTTATCAGGGCTACTGTCTTTGTCAACACAGAAATATCCCAGACGTTCAAACTGATAGTTTTGACCAGGAGCAGATGTTTGTACATGGGGTTCGCTATATCCTTTTACTACTTTCAAGGATTCAGGGTTGATGTAATCTCTAAAATCAGTCCCC
>JBEPXC010000028.1:0-23782 GCA_041642035.1 Sphingobacteriia bacterium | reverse complement strand
GATTGGATGATGACAAGAAAAGAGATTGCAATATTTGCCAAATTAGAAACAAATTACTGTAAACCCTGGTCAAGAGTGATATTATGTAAGATAATCACAAAATTTTGTAAGGGCAATACTGCGCTGCGACCTTACATTTGTAGTAATAAAAATGTAATTAGTTGTAAAAAAAAACAACCATGACTCATCAAATCGAATTGATACAAAAATTGGCTGAATGTACAGCTGCTTGTGAAATATGTTTGGATGCATGCCTGGATGAAGAAGATATTAAGAAAATGGTGCCCTGCATTCGATTGGATAGGGACTGTGCTAAAATGTGTACGCTGGCCGGTGCCTATATAGCCTCTCATTCTTCCTTTACTGCCCAAATCATAAAACAGTGTGAAGAGATTTGCGAAAAGTGTGCAGAAGAATGTGCCAAACACAATGCCGAGCATTGCCAGCAATGCGCAGAAGCCTGCCGGGAGTGTGCAAGTGCTTGCAGAAGTTACAGTAGTTCTACAGCAGTTTTGTAATGCAATATCTAAAAGATGCCATAATTGCTTGTTGTTTTTCCGGGACAACAAACAGAATGAGATTTGTTGGATGAAAACGTGAAAAGTAATTATTTGTGTTTAATTTAAAAAGTAAAATATCATGAAAAAAATAATTTATGTACTAAGCATTATATTCTTTTATTCTACAATGTTATTTTCTCAATCAGCGGTTGACGATTCGGAAATAGCCAATACCATTGAAGATGAATATTTATTTGATCATGCTGTCAATGCAAATAATATTGATATCAATGTATTAGATGGAATAGTTGAGCTTACCGGCACTGTAAGCAACATAAAAGCAAAGGAACGAGCTTCTAATATTGCCCAGCTGATCAGAGGCGTGCGTAGTGTTTCCAATAGGATAAGTGTACGGCCGCCCGAATATCTTACTGATGATGTGGTGGAAAGTAATGTGGAGAACGCCTTGCTATGGGATCCTGCAACAAGTTTGGATAATTTGGATGTTTCTGTCGAGCAGGGAGTGGTAACCCTTAACGGGGAAGTGGATTCCTATCAAAGCATGATGTTGCATGAAAATGTTGCCAAATCAGCTGTTGGGGTAGTAGATCTTAACAATGAGATTACTGTTGAATATCAGATGGAGAGACCGGATGAGGATATTGAGAATGAAATCGAACAGGCCCTGAAATGGAATGCTCTTGTCAATGAGGGTTTGATAGAAGTAAATGTGAATGATGGAGAAGTGGAGTTGACGGGTGAGGTTAGCAGTTTAGCAGAAAAAAACAATGCTTTTTACTCTTCATGGGTAATGGGTGTCAACCAGGTTGACCATACCAATCTTGAGGTGGATGGTTGGAGTGAAAGAGAGAATGTTAGGACAACGGAATATGTTGAGAAGCCCGATGATCAGATAGAACAGGCCATAAATGATGCAGCCTTGTACGATCCAAGGGTACGACAGTTTAATGTAATACCCGAAGCAGAAGAAGGCATAGTTACCCTTAGAGGTAATGTCAGCAACCTTTCTGCCAAGCGGGCTGCAGAGAATCTTGCTGAAAATACAGCAGGAGTTGTAGGTGTCGTAAACAGATTGAAAGTGAGGACAGATACGGTATATCAGGCGACTGATATTGAAGATAATATAAGAGCAGCTTTGCTCAATAATGTCATTACAGAACCTTGGGAGGTGCAGGTAGGTGTGCAAAATGGCGTGGTAACTTTAACCGGCATCGTAGACAGTTACCTTGAGAAAATCGAAGCAGAATCAGTGGCCAGTGAAGTATCGGGAGTAAACGAAGTAAATAATAAAATTACCGTAAACTACCCCTATAGCTATTACTGGTGGGATCATTATCCCTATTATGAGCTTTACGTTGATCCGCCATTTTCTGCCAATCAACCCCTCGCCAGAGAGGTCGATGATAAGCAGATTGAGCGGGATATAGAAAGAAATATGTGGTGGAGTCCTTATATAGATAGCGATCAGGTAACGGTCGAAGTAGATAATGGGGCGGTAAGACTTGAAGGCACGGTAGACAGTTGGACAGAATATCGCAAAGCTCTAGAGAAAGCATGGCAGGGTGGCGCCTGGGAGGTGGATAACAACCTGATTGTAATTGGGAGTGAAGATCTGGAATAACAAAACCTTAATGATTGTTTGCCTTAATCCAGGCCATAAAACCCAGCTACAAGCCTAAGGATGGTTGGCAGAAAGGGCACCTCTTCTTTCTGCTAACCACCAAGGGGTTATAGGTTGTAATAAAACAAGTATCTGATGATAATAGTCGTTTTTGGGTTGCCGGCTACCGGAAAGTCGGTCTTTGCAAAGCGCCTGGCAGAACAATATAAGGCTGCCTACCTAAGCACCGATCTGGAAAGAGAAAAACAGGGTTTGAGAGGGCAATATGATCAGCACTCCAAGAGGTTGGTTTACGATCAGTTGCTTATTCAATTGGCTGCCCATGTTCAATATCGTAAAAAGGTTGTCGTTGATGGTACTTTCCATAAAGCCGCAGAAAGAGAGCGATTTGTTGAAAAAGCGGAGCAGCTGGAGCAAGATATTTTTTTTATAGAAACCAAAGCCACCGATCAAATCGTACAGCAAAGGTTGAAAACCAAAAGAGAACATTCAGATGCCGATTACAAGGTATACCTCCAGATTAAAAGTGAGTTTGAACCAATATATCAGTCACATCTGGTTCTTTGGAGTGATGAACTGACTCCTGATGAAATGATCCAAAAGGCAAATACCTATATCTATGGACAAGGAACAGATACTGAAAATACAAAATGAATGCTTATTCCCTGATACGTGTCATCAGCACAGCACCCTTTACGAAACACATATATCCTGGGTTGTGCTTACCGATCAATATGCCTTTAAGGTGAAGCGTCCGGTGAAATTATCTTTTGTTGATTTCTCTACCCTTGAAAAGCGAAAATATTTTTGTCATCAGGAGGTGGATCTGAACCGCCGATTGGCTCCCGAAATGTATTTGGATGTTTACCCGATTACCCGTAAGATGATTCAGGACAACAGCAATAGTGATGATGAAGATCAGAATGAAATCATTGATTACGCGGTGCAGATGAGGAGGATGGACAATGATAAACAAATGGATAAGATGCTGCAGGAAAACCAGGTGAGCGATGAGCATATTAGTGCTCTTGCCCGCAAAATAGCCGACTTTCATAAAAATACCCGCATCGTAAAGAATGCTTTTAATACCGCAAGATTCCAAAAAGAATATGCAGATATCGAATTAGAACTTGCCGAAATTAATCAACGCCTGGGCCAAAGCTGGGGTGAAAAAGTATCCAACTGTATACGACAAGCCTATGATTTTCTCAATGACCATCGCAGCTATTGCAACGACAGAATTCTGAATGATTTTCAGCGCGACTGCCATGGCGATTTAAACGCAAGTAATATCCTGCTGTATAAGGATCCGGTAATTTTTGACTGCATTGAATTTAGTGAGGATTACCGGATAATAGATGTGCTTAATGATATAGCCTTTTTGTGTGTTGATCTTGATTTTCATGGAAGAAATGATCTGAGTGAAGAATTGTACCAGCAATATCTTGAGATTTTTGGGATCAAGGAAGATGAGCTTTCGAAGCAACTGTTTGCTTTTTATAAAAGCTACAGAGCAAACATCAGGGCTAAGGTTAGCCTGATAAATATAGTGGAGAACCCACAACATGATCAGAATGTAAAACCCGTCAAGCAGTATATTGAGTTGATGGATGCCTATTGTCATGATTTTATATAACTATTTTAATTGTTTCAGGTCAGCAAAAGAATAGGGTGAAAAATAGAAGTGTGGTGCTCGTTGGGGTGTTTAATGAGACAATTGATGATTTTTCTCTACACCTAAAAAATATAAGGTAATCAGCAATATAAAGAATAGTTAAAAGATAAACCAGGCTGTTGATAGAAACTACAAGCAGCCATGTATAAAAGATGAAGCAGAAAAAATGGCATGATATTGTATTCTAAACCAGGAATTTGAATTTCAACTTTGCATTAAATCATTTATTTATGAAAAATTTTAATATGGATTACAAAAAGAATCAAATTATAGTCCTTTTTACTCTTCTGTTGACTTTAATGTTTTTGCTAAGTGCATGTGGAAACAGAACATCCAGAGATGATCCCTATGACAGAACAACAACCCTGGATGAGATGAATGATACCACCCAAACTACGGTATATGTCAAAGAAAACAGGCAGGAAGATCTGGATGAATATGAAACCCGCTTTGAGCGTGATCGTGAAAGAATACAAGAGCTTGAAGAGCGAAGAGATGCCTTAAGTGGTGAAGCCAGAATGCGATATGACCAATCTATTACCTCACTGAAGGAGCAGGAGCGAAATGCGCAGCAAATGTTGAATAGTCTTAAACAATCCTCACAGGATACCTGGGATGATATAGAAACGGGTTTTCAAAATATGATGAATGAACTCGAACGGATGATCGATGAGGCGGAGGCTGAATTCGACAACTGATGCTTTTCGGCAGGGGTTATTGATAACAACTAATTGATTTTATAAAGGTTTAGCCACCGGGTTTTTAAACCCACAAAAAATAAAAGACCATGAAAAGAAGTATAAAAGATTTGATAGGGTTTTCTATTGAAGCCAAAGATGGTCCAAAGGGGAAGGTGAAAGATTTTTTATTTGATGAAGACAGTTGGATTGTCAGGTATATTGAGGCAGATTTCGGTAGTTTCTTTAATAAAAAGAAAGTGTTGATTCCCAGAAACTATCTGAACAAACCCCATTGGGATCAGAAAGAATTCCCCCTCGATTTAAACAAAGAATCCATAGAAAACTGCCCCGAGTTGGATGATGAAATGCCCGTATCGAGAGAGTATGAGAAGCTGTTAAGTCAACATTACAACTATAGCTACTATTGGCCCTATACCTATATTGCCCCGGCAGGTGCCGGCATTTACTTCCCCACCCGTCCGTTAAGAGTGCCCACCAGGGTGATTGACGAAAGTGAAGTGGATACCCATTTGCGAAGCTTCTCTGAGGTTAAGGATTATGATATTAGTACTCTTGATGGCAAATTAGGGCACCTGGATGATTTAATTGTTGATGATATCGATTGGCAGATCGTTTATGCCATCGTAGATACCAGCAACTGGCAACCCTGGAGCAAAAAAGTAGTACTGTCTATTACATGGTTGAAAGAGATAAGTTTTTTAAACGGGGAAGTGTCTGTTAATCTGCATACCGACACGGTTAAAGAAGCGCCGGAATATGATCCTGATCAACCCATTGAATCAGCCTATGAAGAATCCTTATACCGGTATTATAATAAAAGTTTCTATGAACGCAAAATGTATACTGATCATTCTTAAATTCTAATCATTATATAATTCAGGTAAATATGTTGGAGCACCAAAAAACCGTCCTTATCAATCTGTGTGATAACGACAAACTCTTTAAAAAAGAGCTGCACAAATCAATTGAGTGGCTAAGTCAGGAAGAACTTAACGATCTGTGGGACTGGCTTAGGAATAACTACTGGGAGACACATGGCGAAATAATTGTTGATGCATTTGTATATGCCAAGGCCTACTAACAATTAGCCCCATTTGTTTATTTGCATAACACCAAAGGTTGCAGTTGCTTATTAGCTTAATTTATTTCTAAGGAATTGCGCATTAATGGCAACTGCAACCGTACTTAAACTCATAAATATTGCCCCTATAGCCGGATTAATCATGATGCCTGCCCAAAATAAAACCCCTGCACCCAAAGGAATTGCTACCACATTGTAAGCTGTGGCATAGATAAGATTCTGAATCATTTTGCTGTGGGTAGCTTTTCCGAAATTGATCACCTTTATTACATCATTTAAATCATTTTCTACCAATACAACATCGGCTGTTTCGGCTGCAACATCAGTGCCCGAACCTATGGCAATGCCAATGTTGGCCTGTGCCAGTGCGGGTGCATCATTTACCCCGTCACCCACCATGGCAACAAACCGATTGTGTTGTTGCAGTTCTTTTATTTTGTCTTGTTTCTTGTCGGGCATTACTTCGGCAAAATATCCTTCCAGTTCCAGTTCTCCCGCTATACCTTTGGCAATGGCTTCATTATCACCGGTGAGGATGTATGATTTTATATTCATTTTCTTTAAGCGGCTAATGGTATCGCGGGCTGTTTCGCGCAGGCTGTCTTCAAGGGCTATGAATCCTGCGGGTTGCTCGTCAATTAAAACATAAACCAGGGTTTCCGTTTCTTTGGGCTTATCCCTATGGTTGGTTTCTATGTTGTTTTTGTCCAGATAAACAGGGCTTACAATTTTGATGTCTTTGCCCTCTATTTTGCCTTTGATGCCTTCTCCGGTCATGTTCTCCACTTCGGCTACATCTTGCAGCTCAAGTTCTTCTTCTTTTGCTTTTTTTACAATACCGGTAGCAATGGGATGTTCTGACTCTTTTTCCAGGGAGGCCGCATATTCCAATACCTGTTTATTATCCAGGTCGTTTGACAGGCTTTCAAAACGTGTCACGCCATAATTGCCCTCTGTAAGGGTGCCGGTTTTGTCAAATACCACCACGTCAACTTTTCGGGCATTCTCAAAGCTGGTGCGATTACGTATGAGTAATCCATTGTTTGCGGCAGCAGAAGTGGATATCGCCACAACCAGGGGGATAGCCAGGCCCAGGGCATGAGGGCAGGCAATAACCATCACCGTAACCATTCGGGTAAGTGCAAAGTTAAAGTCTCTGCCGGCCAACAACCAGCTTGCAAGGGTGATCACACCCACACTGACAGCAATGATGGTAAGCCAAAAGGCAGCCCTGTCTCCCAGATGCTGAGTCTTTGATTTTTCCTTACCCGCCTTTTGCACCATATCTACCACTTTGTTGATATAAGAGTTCTCGCCGCTGTTGCTGACGGTAATTTTCAGGGAGCCTTGCCCATTAATTGATCCGCCTACTACTTCATCATCTTTCTTTTTTTCTACCGGTTTTGATTCGCCCGTTAATACCGATTCGTCAACCGACGATTTGCCTTCATATACCACTCCGTCGGCGGGGATTTTCTCTCCGGGTTTTACCAATATTTTATCTCCTTGCTCCAGTTGATCGGTTTTAACGTCTTCTGTTCCTGAATCGGTAATTCTGTGAGCCTGATCTGGCATCAGTTCTTTAAGCTTATCCATGGCACTAGAGGCCCTCATAACCGACTTCATCTCAATCCAATGCCCGGCGAGCATCACTACAATTAAAGTGGCCAACTCCCAGAAGAAGGGCTGCCCTTCAAGTCCAAACACGGTTGCAGTGCTGTAAATATAGGCGACCGTAATAGCCAGCGAAATCAGGGTCATCATTCCCGGGCGTTTATCTGTCATTTCCTGGTACAATCCTTTTAGGAAAGGCCACCCGCCATAAAAGAACAAGATGCTGGAGAGAGCAAAGACGATGTATGAGCGACCGGTAAAATCAAGCTCGAACCCAAACCAGTTTTGAATAGTGCTGCTGAACAATAAGACCGGAAGTGTTATGACTAATGAAATCCAGAACCTTTGCTTGAAATCTTCGGCCATATGTTTATGATGATCGCCATGGTTATGATCGCCATGTTCTTGATGTTCATTATGTTGATCCTGATGTTTCTTATTTTCTCGCTGGTTGCTGCTCTTGGAACGATTGGCTTTTTGCTGCTCTTGCTTGTCACTACCGGAGTTGTGCTGATCAGTAGAATCTTTTCTGCTTTGAGAATTTTCATGTTCAGATGCATCTGTGTTTTTATTCTTTTTGTTGTCGTTAGCATCTCGCTTGTCTTTCTTCATAAGTATAACTTTTATATTGAACTTTCAGGCTGTATATATTATTTTGAAACGCAAAGCTCAGAGCCCCGTGTTGGAGATTAATTTATGTGATTTAATTTATTTGATATATTCTTAAAAAAAGCGAATAACATGCCATTAAAAATAAGTCTGGTCAGGATTTTTAAGGTTTTACTTAAAGCTATGCATTATCTTTCCTATCCGAACACTCCGGGCCGCAATTAGGTAAATTTGAAAAATCCTGGCATTGCCAGGGTGCTGTCTTGCTGACAAAAGTGATGAAGTTTTTTACCACCCTTGAGGAATTTATCCCCATTTGCGGATCATTATAAAGACCGAATGCTAATGAACAACAAGAAGAGGTGAGCCAAGGAAGGCCGCACGTGCAACATAAATAAATGTATTTTCTATTGAGGTGTTGGTACAGTATTTCTATAACCACCTGCAACATTGCTGTTATAAGTTGTATTAAACCATCGGCATTATGAATAAAGTAAGAAACTACTACAACGATCATGTGGAAGATGAGGATAACCGGCTCGATGCTCATCCCTTTGAGATTCCCGTTTTAATGCACTTTGTATCCCGATATATGGTGCCTGGCGATTATATTTTTGATGTAGCCTGTGGAACTGGCCGCATTGCTCGATTGTTGCTGAATAAGGGGTATTTTATAGGCCTGAACGATCTGGCTGATAAAAATATTGAACTGGTGAAAAAACGAATGGATACCCACCGCAATGTTTTGTTTATTGACCGATCAGATGCCCTGGAGAGCAAACGATGGGAGGAGCGAAAATGGGGTGGGATATTTTTGCTTGGCCCCCTTTACCATATGATTAGTAAAGAAAAACGTTTGCAGCTTCTTAAAATGGCCTTTGACAACCTCAAGCCGGGAGGGATGGTCTTTTCTTCCTTTATGACCCGAAGCGGAGCCCTGGTATATGGCCTGAAACATAACCCGCAAGGAATCCTTTATCCCGATGGAGTGGATAAACTATGGAAAAGCGGGACCGATGACCGGTTTGTTGAAGCCACCGAGTACTTCACCCACGCGTATTTTGCTCACCCCGAAGAGGTAAACCCCATGATCGCCTCATCAGGCCTGCAGCCCTTGCACCTGGCAGGAGTGGAGGGGGTGTTTGGCGAAAGATTCGAACTCTTTCACTCCCTTAAGGATTCTTTAAAGAAGGGTTGGATGGATTTTGTAATACATCACTGCGAAGATCCTCACATGATACAGCATTCCAAGCATCTGTTGAGTGTGGCCCGTAAGCCTGAATGAGATCCTTCCTTCCGGCTCATTTACTTGAATGAGACAGTAACATTGCTGCTTTTATCCCATTTTCACCTCTAATGTGTCATATGCTGGAAGCTGGAAGCTGGAAGGAAGAGAAGAAATAAGTCAAAGCTGGGAGCTGGCAGTGGGCGCAAATCGGAGACTCCTAATCCAGAGCGAGTATTTCTCCCCCTTGGCTATAAAAAAAAAGCTGCCTCTTTTTGTGAGACAGCTTGTTTTTATGTGGGTTTACTATGCCAGTATGGCTTCAAGCTTGATGTCTGCACCGGTTAAGGCCTGCGAGACCGGGCAGTTTTTCTTTGCTTCTTCTGCTATTTGCATAAACTTATCCTTATCAATGTCTTTCACGCTTGCTTTAGTCTTTAAAAGAATGGTGGTAATTTTAAACCCTGCCTCTTTTTTAAGTAAAGTAACTTCAGCGGAGGTTTCAATCTTCTCGGGTTTAAAGCCTGCCTGATCCAGGGCATGAGAAAATGCCATTGAAAAGCAGCTGGCATGGGCTGCTCCTATCAACTCCTCAGGGCTGGAAGCCGATTTGTCGTCTTCAAAACGTGAAGGGAAAGAAAGTGAACCCTGGTAGCCACTGGTTTTAAGTGTGTATTTTCCGTTTCCTTTTATCAGGTTACCTTCCCATTGGGCGCTTGCATAATGTTTGCTCATAATAGTCTGTTTTTAGATGTTATAAATAAAGTATAGATTCAGCAACAATTCTACAACGATATACTGCTGCGATAGGCAGGTCAAATAACCTGCACAATCCAAACAAATAAAACAAGCCTATTGTTGGATGAGATATTATTATTTACTGTCTATTGAAAACTGATTGCAGTGGTTGGGGTTATTTTGAATATTTACGAGCTATTCATTAATAAAAATCTCTTCAGGGTTATACTTTAATATAAATATGCGAGCCTGATGGAGGGCTTTTACTTCTTTTGGTAAAGAATGGCTGAAATAATTAGAAACCCAATGCCTGTGAGAACAGGGGGGGCAATATTGCTCTGGATGCCTAATACCATCATGATAATAGCAATTATGATGAGTATGATTATAAGAAGACTTTTCATTACTTGTGTTTTTAGGTAAATAATTCTGATGATATATTTCACGTATATAAGCTATGAAATAGCATGAACTGTTGATAGGGTTTTTGTTGTTGATTAAGCAATATCTTATAAATTCTCCTTTTTTTTAATCCAGGTGTGAGCCAAAAGACGGTTGATTACCAGGACAAAAATGGTAACCCCTATAGCAAATATGTATTGTTTCAAGGCCACGGATATACCAATACCGGTAGAAAAAAGTATTGTAGCCGAGGAAGTGAGATATTTTACTTCTTCTTGCTTTTTGTCATGAAGTACTATTCCAGCTCCAATAAAACTGATTCCCACAACAATGGCTTGCAGAATCCTAGTGGGGTCGGCAATAATGATTTCTTCATGGCCTAAATGAATGTAATGTACAATTATTACTTCCCCCAATAAAACCAGCATGCATACTGCACCCCCAACAATCATGTTGGTTCTTACCCCGGCAGGCTTATGAATTTCTCCCCGCTCATAGCCAATTACTCCTGTTAAAATGGAGGCTATTACCACATGGAATAGAAAAATAAGTTCATTTTCAAAGGTAGACATGTGCTTATTTTTGTTTGGAAAATAGTTAAATGTATCTTCTGTATTAAAGGCAATCAGGGTATATCATGTTTATTTTAAAGGGACTTTTACGTGGGTTTTGTATGTCAGGTAACTTCTTCCAGGTTTTCGAGCATGGTGGGTATAAGTTCGGCAACGGTGGGATGCGGAATTACGGAGTCTCTTATCACCGTATAGGGTACATCTGCATACATTATGTTGAGAATACTGCTTGTTATTTCATCGCCTCCTGTACCGAGAAAAGATGCGCCAATGATCTTGTGGGTCTTAGCATCAACAAGAATAGTCATAAATCCTTCGGTCTCACCTTTTTCGCTTGCGCGGGCCACCTGGCTCATTGGTTTTTGGGCCCTTAGGATTTTATATCCTTTTTTACGGGCCTGCTTTAGGGTAAAGCCTGCACGACCTAATGGAGGATCAATATACAGGCAGTAGGTGGTGATTCTCTCTGAAACCTTGCGTTTTTTGTCTTCAAATTTATTGCTTGCAATGATTTCGTAGTCGTTGTATGAGGTGTGCGTAAAGGCGCCTTTGCCATTACAGTCGCCAAGTGCAAATATTCCGTTGATATTGGTTTGCAGCAAATCATCCACCTCGATATAACCTTTTTCATTGGTCTTAATGCCGGCTGCCTGCAGGTTTAACCCATCGGTGTTGGGTTTGCGTCCAACGGCCAGCAGAATATGAGTGCCTGTAATTTCGGGCTCTCCCTCATGACAATCAAGGGTGACAGAAATGGTTTTATCATCATTTGTTTTGCCTGCAATGCAGGTGGCATTAAGACGCACCTCAATGCCCTCTCTTTTCATAAGGTCCAGGATATAATCGCTTACATCAGCATCTTCATGAGCAATTAATGCCGGGGCTTTTTCAATAATGGTTACATGGCTTCCAAATCTTTTGAACATCTGGCCGAATTCAAGGCCTATATAGCTGCCGCCAATGATAATCAGATGCTTGGGTAGTTCTTCCAGTTGCAGGATCGATTCGTTGGTAAGATAATCAAGTTGTCTGAAGCTATCGGGTATAACAGCTCTGGCACCGGTGTTGATGTATATCTCGTCTGCTGTGAGTTCCTCCCCATTTACTTCTACAGTTTTTTCCGCCGTAAATTTTGCTTCTCCCTCAAAAAGGCTGATGTTTTTTTCATTTTCTATTCCATCAGAAATTCCCTGCCGGGATTGTTGTACAAGCTTGTCTTTCCGGGCTTTTACCTGGCTCAGATCGGTAGTAGCACCAGGTTGATGTGCAATGCCTAGTTCTTCTGCATGATTTATCGCCCAGATGCGACGCGCACTGGCCACATAGGCCTTGGTTGGCGTACAGCCCGTGTTTACGCAGGTGCCTCCAAAATGGGATTTCTCGATGATGGCTACCTTGTTGCCCCTGTCGGCCAGTTTAAAAGCTAAGGGAGTGCCTGCCTGGCCCGACCCGATGATGATTGCGTCAAAGGTTTTCATAATGGATATTTTATTCTTTGTAGATCTAGGTGGAGTTGGATGATTGATTTGTTTCGCCCGACTTTTTGAGTACATAACGCACCAAAAAAGGAGAAACAAGTTCATTAATCAGGGTTTGGCCAAGAATCATACCCAACAGTAGATCAGTCAGGTCAGGGATATGCTGGGAGAGCACATTTTGTGCATCCAGTACCAGGCCAATGGCTACGCCTGCCGATGGCATTAAGGCCAGACCGGCATACTTTTTTACATTGGTTTCAGCACCGGTAGCATTTGCTGCCAGCCAGGTGCCGCTGTATTTTGCCGCTATCCGTACAAAGAAAACCACCAATGCAAATATTCCGGCAGATAAGGCATGGGTAATGTTCAAATGAGCCCCGGCCAAAAGAAAGAATACCCCTAAAACGGGTGCCTCGATGATGTTAATGGATTTATGCAGTTTCTTGGCTATATTGCTGTCTGAAAAGTTTTCAATATAAAAGGCAAACACCATGATAGGCAACAAATGAGAAAGGTTTAGCCATTTGGCCAAACCTGCAATGATAAAAACAGCCCCCAGCAGTAAACCCAATAGTATCGACTCACTTGTATAATATCGCAGGATAAAGCGTATGATAAAGCCTGTTGCCAATCCAATGCCAATGGCATATAAAATGTTTAAAAAAGGATCAATGATGCCTGAAAAGAGATTGAACTCGGCTCCCGTAATCAGTACCATGGCAACAGAGAATGCAAAAGAATAAAAAATCAGCGTAATGGCATCGTCAAGGGCGGTAACCCCCAATACGATGTTTGTGAGATTACCCCGGGCCTTATATTCAGAAATCAGGCTTACAATGGTGGCGGGTGCCGTTGCAACCGAAATGGCTCCTGTTAACAGGCTTATGGCAAGAATGTTATTGATAGATTTGCTTGCATAAAGAAAATACAAGGCTACGAATACTGCCCCTCCGACCAACAAAACAATAATAAATGCCTGGAAAATAGTTATTGATAGTATAATGTTTTTGTTTTTCAGTACATCACGCCATTTGAGTGAAGATCCGATGGTAAAGGCGATGATAGAGAGGGCGATATCTCTGAAAAGATCCATTCGTTGCACCAACTCGTTGGAGAATACATTCAATACATAAGGGCCAAAAAGAATTCCAGCTAAGAGATATCCGATCAGATGAGGCGCTTTGAGTAGTTCAGCGATCTTGCCAAATATCTGGCTGATAAGAAAAAACAGGCCCAAATAACTAAGTAAATTTAAGTCATGCATAATACGCAGTTGTTATGAGCATTAGGGATGTCATCCAGAGGCTTTATGAACATTGTCCTGATTGTTGAGCCAGGAGAATATTTTCTCTACATCTTCTTTTCTGCAGAGTTGGGTGCCGGGAGTCATAGTGGCTGCCGTACCTGCTGCTACGCCCCACTTAACGGCATCGCGCAGTTTATCTCCTCTGGATAGCGATAATACAATGGCTGCCACCATAGAATCGCCGGCACCCACGGTGCTTATTTGCTTAACCGTAGGAGGTACTACATACTCAATTTTATCTTTGGTAGCTACCATGGCGCCTCGGGCCCCCATAGAAACGATGAGAATTTCCGCCTTACCCTCGCGGATGGTTTTTTGGGCAATCTCTTCCTGCTCCATCCCTGATACCTCATCCTTGCCTGCCAGATAACTTAATTCCCCCAGGTTGGGTTTGATAAAGCACAAACCCATTTCAGCGGCATTGATTAATGCTTCTCCTGAAGTGTCAATGACGCATTTGATGTTTTTCTCTTTGGCAATTTTGGCTATCTTCCCATAAAAATCAGTGGGGACACCAGGAGGTAAGCTGCCACTGGCCACAAGGTATTCTACATCCTGGGAAAGGTTGAGGATGATTTCCAGGCATTGCTGTTGTTCTTCTTTGTTCAATTCAAGCCCAGGCATGCCAAAGCGATATTGATTGTTGGTAGAAGTTTCCATAACCATAAGATTCTCGCGGGTGGGATTTTGGGTGAAGATGCGGTTTTGTTCAATTCCTTCTTTATGAAGGATCTCCTCGATCTTGTCACCAGCCGGACCCCCGGCTGCATATATGCATAAGGAATCACCTGAGAGAATATTAATAGCTCGTGAAATGTTGATTCCCCCACCGCCCGCATCGTATTTGGGCAGGGTGCATCTTAGTTTTTTCTCCGGTTGTAATCTTTCAAGCTGCGTGCTTTTATCCAGCGCAGGATTTAACGTTAGAGTTACGATTTTCATGTGTAGATTGAATTTGTGGTTTTTTTAAAATAGGGTTCTTTTGTAGGATGATAACTGCCTGGCGATGACTTTGGATAACCACCCTGGTGTGTGATGTTGTCGAAGAATTAGATCAATAGATGATGTGCGCTGCTCTTATTTCATAGCTGGTAATTGTAAGCGTTAAAATCAATGTAAATGCATCCTTGTAGTGCTACAAAGATGCATGTAATAAACAGCTACGACTGCTGTGGTTTACAGCCTGGCCTGCATGAATTGCTCCAATTCCCGCCTTAGCTCTTGTAAGTCGTTTTTGATTTCACTCACAAGATCTTCATGAAGGATGGGGTCATCCACAATAACCTCCCCGCTTTTCAGGGTATCGAGCAATCTTGGGTCGGGCTCAGGTTGGTCTGTTTTGGTATGGTCAGTAGCTGGCCTTTCGGTAACAGGACGGTCAGGAATAGAAGGTTCAACGGGCGAATAGTCTTCTGTTATTTGATCTTCCGGTAATGATCGATCATCTTCATCCTGATAGGTGGCGGTGCCCGATGCCGTACGACTGGTTTCGGTGGTGTCGGAATAGGAGAGATTCTGCTGCGAATCGCTGTAGTTGGCGCGGGCGTCCATAAAAGCAAGTTTTACTTCTATCTCAGCCTTTATCCTGGCAATATCAACGATGCTGTTGCGCAATTGCCTGTTGTTTGTCTCCTGTTGATGGGCATATAGATCGTCAATCATTTGATCCATTTTGCTTTCCAGGTTGGCAGTAGCTTCTTCAGCCTTATTTTTCATCACAGATGCCTGTGTGGTTGCCAGAGCCTCATCTATTTGCCCGATTATCTCCTGCATTTCCTCATCAAAATTGTTCTGTGTGTTTTGGGAAGGATTTTCGCAGGATATAAACAGGATGAAGAAGGATAGATAATATATGGTTGTTGATTGTACTGTGTTTTTCATAACCCTTGTTTTTCGGTTAGTAAATAAAGCGATGCATGAAAAAGATTGGCATGGCTTTTTAGGAACGAATTGCAAAAAATTTAATGATCTCAGGCCTGATTGTCACCCTTACAATACATTGGCGATTAGCATGATTACCAATATGATAATAAAAATATAAAAAAGAATTTTGGCTATGGCCGCAAATCCACGAGCAATGCCTGTAAATCCTAATATTCCGAATAAAAAAGCCGCTATAAGCGCTACTATAATCCATGTAATCATAATAATAGATTTTAAGTTAGTATTATATTAACTATTGTAAAAATGCCAATATTATACCGATAAAATACCATGTAACCACAATTTATTACTACAGTATTAAAAAGGTACCTGAAATGGTTGTTGATGCTTTGCTTGAGAATTATTTAGTCTTTACAGAAAAATAATTTCAGAGGTACGCTGATAAGGAATAATGTGTTGATTGGGGATATACTGTACATGATGGGGAAGATATTCCACAAAACAGATACATGATACGATAAAAGCATTTATGGAATGATGAGGCAGGTTCTTAAAGGTGGTATAGGGCCTTATTTTATTCAGCTGCTTATTCTTTGATTGATACAATGTTTTGTTGGCCAATGTAGGATTGCTGAAATTTGAAAGATATCTCCTTGTTTTTTCGAAGAACCTGTGGGAATGCGAGTCAAATAGCATAGTGTAATGGAATGGTTTTAGAAGGGGAAAGCGTAAACGTTTTGCATTATGACAGTAGGACAAGAAGAAGAACAAAAAAGTCGGTTTAAAATTAAAGATCTGCCTTCTTTGATAAAAGAAACAGCTATAGAATGGAATAAAGATGATCCATGGCGTATGAGCGCTGTGATAGCCTATTATGCCATATTGGCTCTACCCGGCTTGTTGGTAGTTATCATAAGTATGTTAAGCTATTTCTGGGGTGCTGAAGTTGTGGAAGGGCAGGTGTATGATGAAATACAGTCCAACATGGGGGAGTCTACGGCTACGTCGGTAGAATCAATATTTGAGAAAGCAACCCGTAGAGACAGCACATGGTTTTCTGCTGTAATTGGAATAGGGGGATTAGTTTTCGGGGCTACAGGAGTGTTTTTTCATTTGCAAATTTCAATCAACAGGATCTGGGATGTCAGATCTGACCCTAAGAATGGTCTTAAGAGATACCTTATTGACCGTACCAAGAGCTTTGGTTTTGTGCTGGCAATAGGTTTTTTGCTTCTGATTAGTTTTGTTGTTTCGGCTCTGTTGAATGCTCTGAAAGATTACATAAACATATACGTGCCTGAAATAGCCTATTATTTTATATTCGTTGGTGAAATACTTATTTCTTTTTCAGTCATCGCCGTTTTATTCGCCTTAATTTTCAAATATTTACCCGACGTGTATATAGGGTGGCGAAGTGTATGGGTAGGTTCACTGATTACTTCTTTCTTGTTTTTGATTGGCAAGGAGATATTGAGTTACTATTTTGGTAAAGCAAGTCCCGGGAATGTATATGGGGCAGCCGGATCCATAATAATTATTCTGCTTTGGGTTTCTTATTCTTGTCTTATACTGTTTTTTGGTGCTGAGTTTACCAATACCTACACCAAACGGTATGGTTATAAATTGAAGCCCAAGAGTCACGCTAAATTTACTCCAAGATAATTCAGCCAGACGGATTGATGGCTTGTTGTTCCGTTTTTGGCGCCTGTTCTTGTAACATTCAATTCTGATGTTTGCGTAAGTAGAAGTTTTTTAATGGGGTGTGATCATAAAGATATTTCTCATGAAAAAAAGTTATTTTGTTCTTATTGTTGTACTTATTGTTCTTATTGCCGGCAGGATTTCATTGCCTTTCTTTGTTAGAGGGCAAATAAAAAAACAGCCCAATTGACCCGAGGAATACTCAGGAGAAGCAGAGGGTGTGAGTATTCAGCTTTTCAGGCTTGCAATTCGGCTTCACGACCTGACCATTTTCAGAGAGGCTTCCAACGAACCCAGCAGCCCATTTGTAGATTTTGATCCAGCCCTGATTAGGCTAAGCATGAGCCAATAAATTTGAGTTAACACCTTAAGATGAAGAACTTTTTTATACAATTTGGAGCAATAACAACATTTGGCTTTAAGGTGCTGAAGCAAATGATTCAGCCTCCTTTTGAGTTTCCTGAAGTATTAAAACAATCCTATTTATTAGGCGTAAAGACACTCTCCCTGATTCTTATTACAGGATTTATTCTTGGCTTGGTGCTCACTCTGCAATCTATGCCGGTAATGTACGAATTTGGCGCAGAATCATTGTTGCCGGGCATGATTTCGGTATCGGTAATTCGTGAGATAGGTCCAGTGATTACCGCCTTGATATGCTCAGGTAAAATGGCATCAGGTATTGGCGCCGAACTGGGTTCTATGCGGGTGACAGAACAAATTGATGCCATGGAAGTAACAGGGATAAACCCGATGAATTATCTTGTGGTAACACGTGTCGTGGCCACCACACTGATGGTGCCCATGTTGGTGATATTTGCTGATTTCGTTGCATTGATTGGTTCTTTCCTGGCCATACAAATGGAAGGAAATATTAAACTTATCCTTTTTATACGGCAGGCATTTGAATCGCTTTCTTTTGAGGATGTTGTACCGGCAGTGGTGAAGACTTTTTTCTTTGGCTTCTTTATCGGGTTGATCGGCTCTTATGAAGGCTATTATTGCCAAACAGGAACCGAGTCTGTAGGTAAGGCATCCAATGCGGCCGTAGTAAAATCTTCCTTATCCATCTTCTTTGTAAATCTGGTTGCAGTACAAATTACGCTGATTTTAAGCAAGCTTTAGCATGAAAGAGATTATTCACATAGAAAAACTTACTAAAGCATTTAATGATGTGAGCATATTAAAAGATATTGATTTATCCTTATATGAAGGAGAGAATATTGTCGTTATGGGCAAATCAGGCATCGGGAAAACGGTGTTGATAAAATGTATCGTGCGTTTGATCGAGCCCGATTCAGGATCTATTGAAGTGTTGGGAGAGAATGTCTTAGATGATGAAAAACTTAACCACATCAGGCAAAAAGTAGGATTTCTTTTTCAGGGGGGTGCTCTATACGACTCCTTAAGCGTGAGAGAAAATCTTGAATTTCCACTCACCAGAAGCCGGTTGACCAAAGACAAGAAGAAAATGGAACAGGCCATTATTGAGGTGCTGGAAAATATAGGGCTAATCGATGCTATAGATAAAATGCCCTCTGAACTCTCCGGAGGTATGAAAAAACGCATTGCGCTGGCCCGCACATTGGTGCTCAATCCTAAAATAATATTGTATGATGAACCTACCACAGGGCTAGACCCTATTACTGCCAGAGAGATTAGTGAGCTTATTGTTGATGTGCAGAATAAATATAATACTGCTTCTATTATAATAACCCATGATGTAAAATGTGCTGAAATTACCTCCAATCGGATTGCAATACTGCGCGATGCACATTTTTTCGCCCAGGGGAATTTTGAAGAGTTGCATAAATCAAAAGATAAAGAAATACATGCTTATTTCAATTAAGGCTACCCGGTATGAAAATGAGTCGTAAAAGGATGTTTTCCTTAGGTGTGTTTGTTATAGCAGCCGTGATTATATTCGTGCTGGCTGTATATTACTTGGGAAAACAGGAAAATATTTTTGGTTCAGGAGTTAGGGTTTATGCTGAATTCTCCAATGTGAAAGGTTTGCAAGTGGGCAATGCGGTGCGATTTCTGGGAACCAATGCAGGATATGTGTCGGACGTGATAGTGAAAAATGATTCGGTTATGGTTGTGGCCGTTGTAGTAGATCGTGATATGAGTAGGTATGTACGTAAAAACTCAACGGTGGAAATAAAAAACGAAGGTGTGATGGGATCAAAAATACTGGAAATAAATCCTGGCACTGGCGAGTATGAAGTGATAGAAGAAAATGATGTCCTACCCTCCAGAACCTCCCTGAGTATGGAAGAGGTTTTTAGCTCACTGCAAACCACCGTAGAAAACTCCATTAAGGCATCAGAAAATCTTTGGCTTATAACTGAAAGTATAAAAAATGGAGAAGGGGCCCTGGGAAAGTTTGTGAATGATAATGAGATGAATCTTGCCATTGATGAAATTGCCCGCAATCTGTTGGCCCTGACAAGCGACGCTGTAAAGGTGATGGATAAACTCAAACGCAAGGATAATGATGTTGGGAGGTTGTTAAATAATGATGATTTAACCAACCATTTACAACAGTCTTTAACAGAACTCGATTCGCTTTTGATGCATGCAAGAAGTGCTTTGATAGAGATAGAAACAGCCTCTGAAGCTCTAAACAGTGGCGATGGGGTTATGAGGAAATTGCTTCATGATGCCGGTTTTGCGAAGGAAACAGATTCTACCCTAAGCAAAGTTAACCATGCCATAGAGAATGTAACCCAAACATCTGATGTGGTAAGAAGGAGTTGGATTTTCAATCTCTTTTCCTCTGAAGAGAAGTAATGGATGTTGCAGAAGACATAGTTTTATTTCGTAATTATCCTCTATCATGATCTACCAGCTTTTCTTTGGTTTTTTCTTCATAGTTTGACATAGTTTCTTTTGCCTTTTCAACTCTGCCTTTATTGTCTTTTTTATCCAGGCGATCAATGAATTTGTTTAGGAAGGGTAGATAGGGTGCCAGAAGGAATAATCCCCCGAAGGTAAAAAGATACCCTAGGGGCAAAAAAGGGAGAACCATGGATATGAGTCCTATAAGAAGGATTAAACTGCCCAATATTGGCCGCACATATTTTGCATGCTGAGAGGGTTGATTGTAAATATTTTTTTCAGGTAGGATTTCATTGTTGCTCCAGGTTTGTTGTTGAATATTCTCAGGAAATTCTCACATGGCCTTTTAAAAAGAATAAAAAAAAAGCATCCCCATGATGGTTAACACCGGGATGCTTTTAAGGATGGTCCTTACGATGGTTATTCAAAATCTTCATTCAGGCTTGCCTGCATGAATTGCTCTACCTCCATACGAAGATCTCTCAAGTCATCTTTAATATCGTTGTGGAGTTCTCTTCCGTACAATATTCTTCCGTCTTGTTTTTCGCGATCGGCTTGTGTGTCCATATCCATGGTGGTAGTATCTTCATCCATTGTGGTAGTAGCCAACTCGCCATCAGAAGCTCTTCTTGCAGAACTAGACTGATATCCTTGCTGATCGTCGGTATATTCGTCGTCTTCTTCCAGTAAAGCCAGTTTAAATTCAACCTCAACTTTTTTCTGTTTAAGATCGATAACCGTGTTACGGGCCTGTTGTTCAATTCTTCGCTCGGCTCTATCCATTTCATTGAGGTATTCATCAATCTGACCATCGAGCTGATTGACGGCATCATCAGTTTTGCTCTTAAATTCGGACACTTCAGTAGTGGCCAAGGCCTCATCGATGGACTGAATTACGTTCTGCATTTCTTCTCTTATATCTGTCAGATCTGCCTGCACGTCAGAGCCTGTTTGTTGATTGCATGCTACTGCCAGCAGCATGACTAAGCTAACCATTCCAAATAAGCCTAAGACTCTTTTCATAATTAATATAGTTTTGTGTTTATACTTACATTTTTGTTTTTATAAATCAACGCACGATTGCTATTTCATGTCGTTGATTTCTTTGGTAAGCTCGTCGCGTGTTTTTCCGGTTTTCTCCTGCAACTTGCCTAAAAGTCTGTCTTCTTCACCTTCCACATAGGTAAGGTCATCATCGGTTAAATTGCCATATTTTTTCTTAAGGCTACCTTTAACCTGGTTCCATTTTCCTTTAATTTCTAGTTTGTCCATTATATAAGTCTTTTTAAGTTAATACTAAACAACGCTGGCTATCAGAACTATAGCTAACGCTATTAAAAAGATGTAAAAAAGAATTTTTGCTATGGCTGCAAATCCTCTCGCTATACCGGTAAATCCCAGTAATGCAAAAACTACGGCTCCTAACAATGCAGCTAATATCCATTCTATCATGATATCAATAAGTTTGGTTAAACGGAATAAATAATTATCTAAATGGCCAATTATTATACCATAAGGTTGTGATTTTATTCCTGATGAGGTGCAGGTGATTTTTGCATTACTATCATAAGATATTGATAAATCAGGCTTAAGAAGTGTTTGCTTAAACCTGAAAAGTCAAATTTTATCAAAAAGACCCATGGAATAAAAAATATTTTATGGGTTTTAGTTGTGAAATTACTAGACATCGTGGGGAACATAATCCACACCAATAGGGCAAAAGTATTTTCCAATCAGCGATTTAATTCCATAAATGGATTAAATATGATTAAATCAGAGGTTTTTTTTGATCGATTTGAGGCTTTGTATAATCACCAATGGCGTTAAAGCGGCTATAACCACCAGAATCCAGGCACGAGGCTCCATAGGATGGAAAGAAAGCACATTGCTAATGGTGGGGATTAAATATGCCGCCACTAATAATGCAAAGCAAAGCGCAAGGGCCATCCAGATGTATTTGTTTCGTGTAACCTGGTTTTTAAAAATATGCTCCTCAGCTTCACGCATATTAAATACATGAATCAACTGGCCTATAGCCAGGCTGAAAAATGCCACATTGTTGGTGATTTCTTTTTCCAACTCCCAAACAAAATGAGCATAATAGTAAGCTCCGGAAATGCTGATGGTTAAGATAACACCATATAAAGCGATCTGAAACCAGTTTTTGCGGGTAAGAATGGGTTCTTCCGGGTCTTTGGGTGGTTTTTTCATGATGCCCGGATTTCCCTCTCCTACACCTAGTGCCAGGGCTGGAAAAACATCAGATAATAAATTCAGGAAAAGCAACTGTAGGGGCAGCAGGGGCAGGGTAAACAAGGTGAAACTAATAAGGGCAATGATAAGAATCTCACTCAAATGGTAGGATAACTGATAAATAATGAACTTGCGTATGTTGCCGAAAATGATTCTTCCCTGCTCTATGGCCTTTACGATCGAAGCAAATGAATCGTCTTTGAGTACCATGTCTGATACTTCCTGGGCAACCTGAGTGCCGCGTTTGCCCATTGCTATGCCTATATTGGCTCTTTTCAAAGCAGGGGCATCGTTAACCCCATCACCGGTCATTGCTGCAATTTCGCCTTTTTCCTGGTAGTGTTTTACCAGTTCAAGTTTTTGAGAAGGGCTCACGCGGGAGAAAATGGTCGTATTGACAAGTTTTTCATTATGGTCTTTATCCAACTCGGCCTGAAGATCCTTACCGGCAAGAATCCCCGATCGGTCTTGTTCCTCTTCATCGTACAGGTCAATCTCTTCGCCAACATTTCTGGAAGTACCGGGGTGATCACCCGTTACCATTACAACCTTTATGCCCGCATCTCTGCAGATAGCCAGTACATCGGTTACCTCTTTGCGGGGAGGATCGATGAAGCCAATGAGGCCGATAAAAGTTAATCCATATACAAAATCTTCCGACTTTTCGCCTTCAGGTAGAGAGTCCGTGCGCTTATAGCCAAAAGCCAATACACGCAATCCTTCATCAGAAAGCTGATCATTTTTCTTGTTCCAGGATTCTTTATCTTCATCACTAATATCCTTTTCCTGACCTTCAATCAGGATTTTCTCTGATCTTTGCAGGATGGCATTGGCAGCTCCTTTTCCGGCAATGTAAAAACCCTCACCATCTTTGTTTGCTGTGCCCATGATCATGGTCTCGGAGTCAAAGGGATCATGCAGTTTTCTCTCCAGCTTTTTAAACTGCTGATACTTTTCCTTATTATACTGTTTTACGAAAGCAAGCAAAGCAATTTCAATAGGATCGCCTTCATCTTTATTGCTTTTATCATTTTCCGGCTCATCATCCTTGCTATTTTGATCAGTTTTTTTTGACCGGGGCTCTTCTTTTTTAGTATCCTCCTTCTGCTGATCCTCCTTCTTCTCATCCCCAAGCTTGGCCTCATTTGCCAATACTGCAATTTTGAGCATATTGATAAAGTTGTCATTCTCTTTTGGCTCTTCATCATCTTTCACGCTGGGTTTCTCTCCATTGTTCCAGTCAATATCCAATCTTACATTATGGGGCAATACCAGGGTATTCACCGTAAGTTTATTTTTGGTGAGGGTACCGGTTTTATCCGTAAAAATTACGGTTGTTTCACCCAGTGTCTCTACGGCTTCGAGCTTTTTAACGATTACATTTTTCCTGGCCAGTCTGAGCATGCCACGCGCAAGGGCTATACTAGCCACAATGGGCAATCCCTCGGGTATGGCGGCGATGGTCCAGGCAATGGAAGTTTGGATGAGTTGATAGAGTTCTTTGCCTGAGATCCAGCCAAATAATAGAAAGGCCGCTGCCAGGCCTATGGTTACCCAAAT
>JBEPXC010000027.1:0-24036 GCA_041642035.1 Sphingobacteriia bacterium | reverse complement strand
TTTTAACGATATATAACAGCATATTTGAACAAAAGTCGCTGATTTTGTTTTATTTATTGCTAAAACTATTGACATGGGCTCTCCCGTGTATTATCTTTGCACACCTTTTCACATTAACAGGAAAAAATGAAGCTATCTGATTTTAAATTCAACCTCCCTGCAGAGTTGATCGCGGAGCACCCGCAAAATAACCGCGATGAATCGCGCCTTATGGTTCTACATCGCCAAACCGGAGAAATAGAGCATAAGGTCTTCAAGGACATCTTATCTTACTTCGACGATGGTGATGTAATGATAACCAACAACACCAAAGTTTTCCCTGCTCGCCTCTATGGTACCAAAGAAAAAACCGGTGCCAAGATCGAAGTATTTCTCCTAAGGGAGCTTAACCGCGAAGCACGTCTATGGGATGTACTGGTAGATCCGGCCCGTAAAATTCGTATTGGCAACAAACTCTACTTTGGCGACGACGACAATCTGGTAGCTGAAGTGATTGATAATACCACTTCACGCGGCCGCACCCTGCGTTTTCTTTTTGACGGCACCTATGATGAGTTTAAAAATACCGTGGAAGCCCTGGGCGAAACGCCCCTTCCCAAATTGATTAAACGAGCCGTAGAACCCGAAGACAAGGAAAGATATCAGACGGTATATGCCAAAATGGAAGGGGCCGTTGCTGCACCTACCGCCGGTATGCATTTCAGCAGAGAACTAATAAAAAGGCTTGAGCTGAAAGGGGTTAATTTTGCCGAAGTCACCCTTCACGCCGGACTGGGAAATTTTAGAAGTGTTGACGTGGAAGATCTTAGCAAACACAAGATGGACTCCGAGCAGTTTATGATTGAAGAGGCTACCACCCGCATCGTAAACAAGGCCAAAGACGAAAGAAAAAGAATTTGTGCCGTGGGCACGACCACCATGAGGGCGTTGGAATCGTCGGTAAGTATTTATGGACATCTCAAACCATTCGATGGCTGGACCAACAAGTTTATCTATCCTCCCTTTGAGTTTAGTGTGGCCAATGCCATGGTGTCTAATTTTCACCTGCCACAATCAACTCTTATGATGATGGTATCGGCATTTGCCGGTTTTGATTTATTGATGAAAGCCTACAAAACGGCCGTTAAAGAGAAATACAATTTCTTTTCCTATGGAGATGCCATGCTAATCCTTTAAGCAAATGCTGCCCAAATATGTAATCATAACTGCCGCAGGGACGGGGGTGCGTATGAACACCCCCATGCCCAAGCAGTTTATACCTGTATTGGGTAAACCCATTCTCATGCATACTATAGAGGCTTTTGTTCCGTTTCTGCCTTCTATACATATTATTCTGGTATTGCCCAAAGAGCAAATGGAATACTGGAATCAATTGTGCACCCAGTACCAGTTTGATCATCCTCATGAAGTAATACAGGGCGGTCCCACCAGGTTTCACTCGGTCAAAAACGGATTGAATCAGGTTCCCGAACAGGCACTGGTGGCTGTTCATGATGGCGTAAGGCCGCTGGTTTCCTCTCATACCATATCCGGGGCTTTTTTGTATGCCGAAAAATCAGGCAACGGGATACCATCTATTGAAGTATGCGAATCGGTAAGGGCGGTCGATCGTGCCTTTAGTACACCTGTCGACAGAGAGACTCTGCGCATTATTCAAACCCCTCAGTGTTTTCGGGCTGAGTTGATCAAGAAAGCTTACCACACCAATTATCAGCAAACCTTTACCGACGATGCATCGGTATTGGAGCAAACAGGTGAAAGAATTTTTCTTTCACAAGGGAACAGGGAAAACATTAAGATTACCACCCCCGAAGATCTGATCATGGCAGAAGCTTTGCTAAAGAACAGAGTGGAAGGGGCACAGGGATGAAAGACCTCCCTTTAGCTTTAGGATCGACAACCTTGGTATAGAAACATGCGTGATTAAAGTAGAAAAAGTAGCGAGTAAATATTTTAAGGGCAAAGGTGTAAATTCGGGGTTTCTATTGATATATACGCACTTTGACAAAGAAGACAAAATTGTTTTTATTAAAGTTTTTCATAAATCAAAAAAACAGATTGAAGATAAGGAGAGGATTTTAAATAATTTCAGATAAAGCAGTTTTTTTGTAAATAATCTTTATTAAGGTCGATATTTTACTATGGGAATCGTTCAGCGGCAGGCATCCATAAATACCATCATCAATTACCTTGGCGTGGCAATTGGTTTTGTGAACATCATCATCTTATTCCCCCTTTTACTGTCTGATGACGAATTTGGCTTAACCCGCCTGGTGCTTTCTATGGCTATTACCATGGCACAATTATCTTCTTTTGGCGTGCACCGTATAGCCGTCAAATTTTTCCCGGTATTCAGAAAGGAGCCCCACAAGAACAATGGCTTACTTATGTCTATGTTGGTTCTGTCAGGCATAGGATTCTTACTCATTACACTATTATATTACTTGTTTCGCTCTACCCTTTTAGGTTATTATCAGGATGAAACAGCCCTTTTCGGTGAGTACTATTACTGGATTCCTTTGGCATCATTGGGATTTTTGCTGTTTATAGTATTTGAATCCTTTTTACAGGCTTTACGCAAAACTATCTTCACCAATCTGTTGAGGAATGTGATCATCAGAATTTACTGGCTGATCACTCTACTTTTATATTATTACGGATACTTCGACTTTTTCAGTTTTATGCTCATTTTTATGCTGGGGTATTTCTTTACCGCAATGCTTTGCGTGCTAGAACTGATGAAAATAAAGGAATTCTCGTTAGATTTCAACAAGGACTATTCTCGAAAGCGTATCTTAAAACCCATGCTAAACTATGGTTTCTACACCCTGCTCAGTGGCACCACTCTGACTCTGGTAACCAACGTTGACTTGCTCATGATTGGGGCCCTGATAACGGAAAACAAACTAACAAATATAGCTGTATATGCTGTTGCCACTTACATCGTTTCCATTATTTACATACCCACCAATTCACTCAGGCGCATTTCTGCTCCCATCATGGCATACGACTGGCGCAATCGAAATCTTAAAAATATCGAAGATATTTATAAAAAAAGCTCTGTTGTTCTGGTCTTTATGGGAGGATTAATTTTTGGCTGCATTGCATTGAATGTCGACGACCTGCTTTCTCTAATGAAACCCGAATATGCAGAGGCTAAGTATGTTATACTTATTTTAGGCTTTGCCAGGTTGTTCGATATGGCATCAGGACTAAATATGCTCATTCTTGTCCTAACGCGTTTTTACCGGGCTGAAGCAGTATTTGCTGTATTTCTGCTTCTTTTGGTAGGAATCACTAATTATATCTTTATCCCCATTTACGGCATATATGGGGCTGCCTTGGGCACAACAGCTGTTTTCGTGTCGTACAACATCATCCTTTTTCTGTATATCTGGAAGAAATTAAAAATACAGCCCTACAGCCTTAATACCTTGGCAATGGTCTTGTTGGGGCTTATTGCTGCAGCCATAGTCTATTTTTTACCTCTACGCTGGGATGAAAAAATTTTACTTATTGCCGTAAAATCTGCTTTATTTATGGTCTTGTATTTTGTGCCCGTTTTTCTGCTTAAGATAAGCCCCGATATCAATACTATGACCTATAAGGTTTTGGGCTTGATTTCTGGCAAATGATTTATCTTAAGGTGTGATGGGGAGAGAGTTGGAAGCTCGAAGCTGGAAGCTGGAACGAAGAGATCGGAAGACATTCACGTAATAAAACGGGACAGGCTATCCGGAGGACATGCAAACGTCTGGGTGTATGCCGATCTGCCTGTTATTGCCCCATTCGCGGCCCTTCCTTACTCTTTTTCGCAATAAACAAAATAATGTCTTGGAGTGATCATTCTAAGAAAAGGTCTTAGTCCAATTTTATTATCGGAACTGACATATTTCTGATCCTTGATTATTGTCCACTTCGCTTTATTAAGCAGCATCTTCAGTTGTTTGGGCTCGAATTCATGATAATGTCTGTCGTATGGATCATTTTCATTCCAATATGCACTTGCAAACCAAAGTGACAAAGGAACACTAAGGACGAGTTTATTTGCCGAGATGGAATTAAGCAAGGGGAAAGGAGAAACTAAATGTTCTAATATTTCAAATCCAATTACCACATCAAATTGAGGATCTTTTACGATTTCAAAATCTAAATCCAAATCCTGATTTACTTTTGTATTGGTAATATTATATCCATTCTTTCTCAAAAAATCTGAAAGGGGGTTGTCCGGACCAAGATTTAATATTTTTGAAGATTTTAAATCCAAATCGGCCATAAACGCTAAGGTTCTATAAAATCTTTTCAAGTGAGACTTATTATAAACACCATTAATTTCTATCTCTTTCATCTGTTTATATTTGATTAAATTGGTCAAATGGAGGTTGCCAATGCTGAATCATTGTCGCGTGTGTCAGGAGCATTGATTTGGCTCAGTTTCTGTTTTGTAAATATCTATTAAATTCTTACTCGTGCTTTCCCAGTTCAAGTCTTTTTTTATTGCATGCAATGCATTTTCCGACAATTCTTTATATAATAATTTATCCTGAGCCAAAAAAATAATCTTATCGCTAAAATCCTTGACATTTCTATCCAAAAAGACCAGGCCACACTTATACTTATGCACCAAATTCATTTGACTTGTGCAATTACTCACTACGACGGGTTTACCAAAGGACATGTATTGAAAGATTTTATTGGCATAAGTAGTGTCGTGATGCAAGTTTTTATGAATAGGACAAATACCAATATCTGAAGCCAGGATATAGGATTGAAAAAGGTTGAAATTTTGCCATCCGGCAAATATTACGTAATCCTGGTATTTTTTTTCTTTCACATAGTTTTTTAGAACGTCATCCTCTTTGCTTTGACCAACAATTAGAATTTTAATATTTGGTATGACAGGAATTAAAAATTTCAGGGATTCTAAAACAGTCATCAAGCCTCTTCTTAATCCTGTGTCACCTAAATAAAGTAAAGTGAATGAATCCTTTAAGTTAGAAATGATGCTCTCATGTATGGAATAATCTGAATAGAAGGACTTACGAACGGTGTTGGGGACAATATTAAACTTTTTGGGAGATACTAATGCTTCGTTTACGTAATAATCTGCTGATTCTTTAGTAACGGTAATAACATAATCAGCCTTTTTTATATATTTAAATTCAAATTTTTTCCAGGTAGCCGTCTTAATTAAAAATCTGCCTAGTCGAGTATTTACATGATAATAGTATTTCATTATTTCGGGTCTGTTCTCGTGCAAATCAAGTACGATTGGCAATCCGAAAATTTTGTTTACCCAAAAGACACTTCTGGCAACCTGAATATCGTGTATGTGGAGTACATCAATCTGGTATTTTTTAATAAACCTATAGATGCTTACCATTAAGAACAGATGATAAACTGGCAGTGTGTAAGCAAGCGCTGAAAAGGAATATAAGTGTCTGGGCAATTTAGCCCTGTAGACTTGAATTCCATTGATAACTTCCGTTCGCTTTTTTTTACGCGTATAATCGATACAAAATAAATATACGTTGTGATCTTCTCCAATCAGGGTCGTTGCTTCATTTTCTACTCGTGGGTCTGGAGGAAAACTATTATCTAAAATCATTCCTATCTTCATATGGTGGTTTTTGATTTAAATACAATGTTTTCCCTTCCCATTCCATCACCTTATTTAACAACCCCTTTCAGGGTGGCCGAGCTGCATTCCACAACTTCCACCTTCACATACTCACCGGGCTTGTAGCCCTTATCCTCAAAGACCACCACTTTATTCTGGCTATTGCGTCCCGAAACCCTTTGGGAGGATTTTCGCGATAAGCCTTCAACTAAAACCTCGGTGGTTTTGCCCAGATCGGCCTTGTTGCTGCTGAGAGAGAGCTCATGCTGCAGATCGATAATTTCCTGTAACCTTCTTGATTTTACTTCCTCCGGCACATTATCGTCGAGCTTCTTTTCTGCCAGGGTGCCGGGTCGTTCGGAGTATTTAAACATGAAGGCAAAGTCGAATCCGACCTCCCTCATCAGGCTGAGGGTTTGCTGATGATCTTCTTCGGTTTCATCGCAGAAGCCGGCAATGAGATCTGTAGAAATGGCGCATGCGGGCAATATGCGGCGAATGGAGGCAATACGCTGAAGGTAGTCTTCGCGGGTGTACCTGCGATTCATTTTTTTCAAGACAACAGTACTGCCCGATTGTGCAGGCAGGTGGATCGACTTACAAATATTGGGAAATGAGGCTATAACATGCAGTAATTCGTCCGACATATCCTTTGGATGAGAAGTAGCAAACCTGATTCTTAGTGTGGAATCAATAGCGGCCACGGCTTTCATCAATGCAGGGAAAGTCCATTCATCGGGCTGTTCATCTACCTTCCAGCGATAAGAGTTAACATTCTGGCCCAGTAGTGTTATTTCGCGGTATCCCTGCTTGAAAAGATCCTGTGCTTCACTCAGAATGCTTTGGGGGTCTCGGCTCCTTTCCTTGCCACGGGTAAAGGGCACCACGCAATAGGTGCAAAAATTCTCACATCCCCGCATGATTGATATATAGGCCGACACACCGTTGCTGGCATAGCGAACCGGGGTAATATCGGCATAGGTTTCTTCGGACGAGAGGATGACATTAACTGCTTTTTGTCCGCTTTCCACATCCAGCAGGAGTTGCGGCAAGTCGCGGTAAGCATCAGGACCAACTACCATATCTACCCGCATGCCCATCTGTTGCTCTTCGAGTAAAGAGCTTTTCATCCGCTCAGCCATACATCCCAATACGCCCAATACAAGGTTGGGTTTATTCCGGCGCATATGCTGTAACTGCTTAAGTCGATTAAGTACTTTTTGCTCCGCATTTTCACGTATAGAACAAGTGTTGATAAAAATGATGTCGGCTTCTTCTGCCTTTTCGGCCGCGCCATAGCCTTTTTGGGTAATGATGGAAGCTACTATCTCGCTGTCTGAAAAATTCATCTGACAGCCGTATGTTTCAATATATATTTTCTTTTCCATGAATTGTTTTGCACATAATTTAAGGTATAGTTCTTTCACCACCCTGCAAATTGGATAAAATGATTCGAAAGGGCTTAGATGAATCATTCTTCGCTCTTCTTCTCCTTCTATCGCATTTTTGTGCAAAAATACTGAAATTCCCACCATTATCTCTTGCGTTATTTTAAGAAAGAAGAATTTCTATAACAAAAAATGGTAAATAAATGAGAGAACAAAATTAACAACAAGTTGTTCCAACCCTGACAGCATAATGCAATTCACGGCCTTAAGCTCCTTAGTGGATGAGGGAAGATTTTTTCAGGGGGCAATTATCCTACAATTATCATCACGGTTCTGCCGCTAAAACAAAAGCTGCAGTGCAGCGTAAAGAGTAAAATAATCAGATGCCCCTTTACCGTAGAACAGTGAAAAAGAATTAACACAAGCCAAGACTACAGATAATTTGTTTTAAATTTATTCCTTAGCTTTGCAACCTTTAATTTCAGATATAAAAAATAAATGAGTATGGCTAAAAACCTTGTAATCGTTGAGTCACCGGCAAAAGCCAAGACTATTGAGGGTTTTCTGGGCAAGGATTTCCTGGTAAAGTCCAGTTTCGGGCATGTGAGGGATTTGTCCAAATCAAAATTAGGAGTAGATATTGAGAACAATTTTGAACCCATATACGAAATCTCAGCCGACAAGAAAACGGTAGTGAGCGAACTGAAGAAGCTAAGCAAAACGGCAGAAGTAGTTTGGCTGGCCACTGATGAAGACCGTGAGGGAGAAGCCATCAGTTGGCATTTGGCCGAGAGTCTTAAGCTGGATTTGAAAAAGTGCAAGCGGATTGTTTTTCATGAGATTACCAAAGGAGCCATTCAGCATGCCATAGAACATCCCCGCACCATCGACATCAACCTGGTTAATGCCCAGCAGGCCCGCCGGGTACTCGACCGCCTGGTGGGGTTTGAATTATCACCTTTGCTTTGGAAAAAAGTAAAGCCCTCCCTATCGGCAGGACGTGTGCAATCGGTAGCGGTGAGACTTATCGTAGAACGCGAAAAAGAAATTCAGAAGTTTAAAACCTCAGCTTCTTTCAGGGTAACGGCCTTGTTTTCAGTTATGCACAATGGCCAGCCTGTAACCATAAAGGCCGAGCTGCCCCAGCGATTCAAAACACAGGAAGAGGCTTATGCTTTTCTTGACAAATGTGTTCATGCGGAATTTTCCGTTAAAGATATAGAAACCAAACCTGTCCGCAAATCACCGGCAGCACCTTTCACTACTTCTACACTCCAGCAGGAAGCCAGCAGAAAACTCGGTTTCTCTGTTTCACGTACCATGGTGGTTGCACAAAAGCTTTATGAGTCGGGAAAAATCACCTATATGAGAACCGACTCTGTAAATCTATCAGATACAGCCACAGGCCTGGCCAAAGAGATGATTGAGAAATCCTATGGAAAAGAGTATGTGCACATACGCAAATACGCGACTAAATCCAAGGGAGCGCAGGAAGCACACGAAGCCATCCGTCCCTCTTACATGAGTGTTAGCTCAGCAGGTGCCGACGACTCTGAGAAAAGACTTTACGATCTCATCTGGAAGCGCACCATCGCCTCGCAGATGGCCGATGCCCAGCTGGAGAAAACCAATGTCACCATTGGCATCAGCACTACCAGCGAGAATTTTATCGCCGTAGGCGAAATCATGAAATTCGACGGCTTTCTTAAGGTTTACCTGGAATCAACCGACGATGAAGATGAGGAAGCACACGAAGGAATATTGCCCCCACTTAAGGTAAAACAGAAACTCGATGCAGAAGAAATAGCTGCCCAGGAAAGATTTACCAAGCACCCCCCTCGTTATACCGAGGCAAGCCTGGTGAAGAAACTCGAAGAACTTGGCATTGGACGTCCATCTACCTATGCTCCAACCATCTCCACAGTTCAGAAGAGAGAGTATGTGGTAAAAGAAAGTCGCGAGGGAGAAAAAAGAGAATATGACTATCTTCTGCTCAAAGGCGATAAGATTAAAAAGCAAAAGAAATCGGAAATAACCGGGGCAGAGAAAAATAAGCTCTTCCCAACCGACATCGGCATTGTAGTCAATAGTTTTCTGCTTGAGTATTTTGACCAGATCATGGATTACAATTTTACGGCCAGCGTGGAAAAGGAGTTTGATGATATTGCTCAGGGCCTTAAACAGTGGACCAATGTAATTAAGGAGTTTTATCATCCCTTTCACGACAAGGTAGAAGACACTCTGAAAAATTCCGAGAAATTCAGTGGTGAGCGGCCTTTGGGCAAAGACCCTAAAACAGGTAAAGACATCATTGCCCGTATTGGACGCTTTGGCCCTATGGTTCAGATAGGGCATGTAGAGGATGAAGAAAAACCACTCTTTGCCGGACTGCGAAAGGATCAGAGCCTGGAGAGCATTACTTTGGAAGAAGCACTTGATCTTTTCAAACTCCCCCGTAAGGTTGGCGAATATGAGGAAAAAGAAATCGTGGCAGCAGCAGGCCGCTTCGGCCCCTACCTACGACATGATTCAAAGTTCTACTCCCTGCCCAAAACCGATGATCCTCTTACGGTAGAGCTGGATAGATCCATCGAGATTATAGAGGAGAAAAGAGAAAAAGATCGTCAGAAAGTTATCAAAGACTTCAAAGATGAAGATAACATCCAGATCCTTAAAGGACGCTGGGGGCCTTACCTGACTTCGGGCGGTAACAACTATAAAATACCCAAAGACCAAGATCCTCAGCAATTAACCCTGGAAGAATGCCGAAAGATAATAAAAGAAGGAACCTCAACCCAGAAATCACGTACAACAAAAAAGAAAGCACCAGCCAAGGCTAAAAAATAAACCATTCAATTCTTTTTATGGAAATTGCTGACTTTTTCGTACCGGTAGAATTTCAAAAGATTAACTTCTCCGAAAAAAGCCATCCTCTGATTCTGGGTAATATAATCAACAGCTATAATCAGGAGGACAACTTTCCTTCTCTTGAGGATGTTCATATTGCCCTAATCGGGGTTAAGGAAGACCGAAATGCACCCTCCAATCCGGGCTGCGCCTTTGCAGCGGATTATGTACGAAAGTATCTGTACAATCTTTATCAGGGGCCATTTAAATTGAAGCTTGCCGATCTAGGCAATATCAAGCAGGGTGAATCTACCGATGACACCTATTTTGCGGTCAGAACGGTAGTAGCCCAACTATTGGAAAGAAAAATCATCCCCATAATATTGGGTGGTAGTCAGGATCTGACCTATGCCAATTACCGGGCATACGAGACCCTGGGCCAGATTATCAACATAGTAAGTGTAGATTCCTCTTTTGATCTAGGGCTCAACGAAGAGAAAATAAGTAATCATTGCTATCTGAATAAGATACTCACCCATCAGCCCAACTTCCTGTTTAATTATACCAATATAGGGTATCAGACCTACTTTGTTGATCAGGATGCCATAGAGCTCATGCATAAGTTATGTTTCGACATACACCGTCTGGGCAACGTACGAAAGAATATAGAAGAAGTAGAACCCATCGTACGAAATGCCGACATGCTTAGCTTTGATGTAAGCAGCATACGCCAGTCGGATGCTCCTGCCAATGCCAATGCATCACCTAATGGATTTTATGGAGAAGAAGTTTGCCAGATTATTCGTTATGCAGGCTTAAGTGACAAGCTATCCTCAATAGGTTTTTATGAATTGAATCCAGCCTACGACCAGGGAGAGCAAACGGCTCATCTGGTGGCACAAATGATATGGTATTTTTTGGAAGGTTTTTATCATCGCAAAAACGACTTCCCTGACCGTCAGCGAAAGGATACGGCATCATACGTAAAATATGTGGTATCGATGAAGGATTTTCAAAACGAAATCATTTTTTACAAAAGTAAAGTAAGTGATCGGTGGTGGATGGAGGTTCCCTGTCAAGGATTGCAGTCCAAGTATGAAAGACAGTTTCTGGTGCCATGTTCCTATAAGGACTACCAAGATGCCTGCCAGGAGGAGTTGCCTGAAAAATGGTGGCAGGTATATCAAAAATTTCTATAATCGGGCAGATTTAACTTTTATATATTTTTTTGATTTGAGTGGATTTTGAAAATCACTCTTGATAAACTTTATTCTTTGAAAAGCTTAGTCGGCATTTGCTCTAAAAGTATTACTTTTATCCGCTGCTGAAGACAGGCAAAAAAAAATCATGTAAAATCTTCGGTTAGAAAACGAGTAGAATTACTGACAAGCTTGTTTGATATAGTTTCTATATTTGTAATGCGATAAACCCCTTGTATGGTTTCGCAGTTTGCTGATAACTAAACAGTTCTTTGAAATAGTGGTTCCAAAACTTATTAACAGTCCGATGTTGATAAAAAAATATTGTATTTTTACGCGCTTTAAGTGCAAATGAAAAGGAAATAAAAATTTTATTTCGGATTCAATTTTTGCACAAATAATACGTTTGTGATTAGAGTAGATAGTAAATCATGCCTTTAATGAAGAAAAGCAGCATCGCGATCATATTAGTGCTAACGGTAGTTTTTTGCGATGACCTAAGAGGTCAACAGGAAGCGCAGTTTAGTCATAATATGTTCAACAACATGGGAATAAATCCGGGTTATGCCGGGCTGCGTAATGCCATATGTGCCACGGCGCTTGCCCGACAACAATGGTTAGGATTCAGCGACGGAGAGGGAAATTCAGTCAATCCGGAAACTTACAGTTTTACGGTTGATGCCCCTATACCCTATATACGCGGAGGACTTTCGCTGGGATTTTTACAAGATCAGCTGGCCTTTGAAACTGCTCTGGGTGTTAAATTAGGCTATGCTTATCATTATCAAATGGCCAATGGTACCCTGGGGATAGGCGGACAAATTGGATTTCTGGATAAGCGGTTTGATTTCTCCGGTTTCAAACCCAATAATGAGGGAGATCCGGCCTTATCAGGATCGGCAGAAGAATCCAGAATGTTTATTGATGGTTCTTTAGGTGTTTTTTATAAAATGGATGAGCAGGCATGGGCAGGCCTTTCTATGAGCCAACTGGCACAACCAGAAAAAGAAATAGGAAGTGCCAATTACAAAACCAGAAGACAATTGTACCTCACGGCAGGTTATAATTATCCTCTAAGCAATAATGAAGATTTCATAATAAGTCCTTCATTTTTATTAAAAACGGATTTGGGTTCATTTCAAACAGACTTTAATACACTTATTACCTTTCGCGAGCGTTTTTGGGGAGGAGTAAGTTATAGGATGCAGGATGCAGCTGTAGTGTTTTTGGGACTAACTTTTGAGCAAATTAGCATAGGCTACTCATACGATGTTACCCTTTCTCCTTTGGGCAGAAGCGGTAGAAGCTGGGGAAGCCACGAAATATTAGTTCAATATTGTTTTGAGCTAGACATTGAGAAGATTCAACAAACACAGAGAAACGTCAGATTTTTATAGGTGATTTACACGGTCATATTTATGAAACTTAATCTGATAATGTTCGTTTAAATTTGAGAAGTTTTACATAAGAAATAGTATTTATTTGTGGTCATAAAATCAGGAATTCACATGAAAAGGTTGATATTAATTGCATCGATAGTGGTATTGATAACCAGTTGTGACCGTTCAGGCCAAGGTCACTTAACAGGTGTTCAAAATCGTCCGGATGGTTTCTACGCAGATCCTCCGGGAATGGTCTATATCCCCATGGGAAGTTTTAACATGGGTCCATCAGACGAGGATATAGCATATTCTCAAAATGCTATATCAAAAACAATTTCACTCCCTGCCTTTTACATGGATGAAACAGAAATTACCAACAATCAATATCGGCAGTTTGTGCACTGGGTAAGAGACTCATTGGCTCACCTGTTATTGGCAGATATCAACGAAGAGCATCTTATTCTCATGGATGAGTATGGCTTGGATATTGATCCTCCATTTATCAACTGGGATACCAGAATTCAATGGGATGGTGAAGAAGAAAGAGACGTATTAGAAGAGCTTTTCCTGCCTGAACATGAAAGATTCTTCAGAAGAAGAGAAATAGATAGCCGCAAGCTTATATATCGCTATCATATCATTGATCTCAATCGTGCTGCACGTCGTTCTGAAAGAAATACACCCCGAAATGAATTTGTAGTAGAATATGAAACGGCTGTATATCCTGATACCCTGGCCTGGATTCACGATTTCAGTTATGCATATAACGAACCTATGACACAGCAATATTTCTGGCACCCCACCTACGATCACTATCCGGTAGTGGGTGTAAACTGGTCGCAGGCAAGAGCTTTTACCATCTGGAGAACCAACTTTCTCAATAGCCATCTTGAAGGACGTGGACGTCCCTTTGCACAGGAGTTCAGACTTCCTACCGAAGCAGAATGGGAATATGCTGCCCGTGGTGGTCTCGACCTAAACCCTTACCCATGGGGCGGTCCGTATACCAGAAATATGGATGGATGTTTCCTGGCAAACTTTAAGCCTTTGCGTGGCAACTATGTCGATGATGGTGGTTTTCAAACCGTTATTGTAGGACATTATCCCCCCAATGATTATGGCCTGTACGATATGTCTGGCAACGTGGCCGAATGGACCATTAATGCTTTTGATGAATCATTTTATAACTTCGGCCATGACATGAACATGCACTATCATTATGAGGCCAAACCCGATGATCCCATCACGCTGAAACGTAAAGCCATCAGAGGCGGATCCTGGAAAGATGTTGGTTTCCAGCTTCAGGTCGGCACACGCAGTTATGAATACCAGGATACAGCAAAATCTTATATTGGTTTCAGATGTGTACAAACCTATCCTGGCAGAGACAGAGTAGACGGCAGCGGAGCCTCTAATGTATATTAAGATTTGAGACACAATATAATTCGTTTTTAGCAGTTATAATTTGACAATAAAATAAATTACAGAAATTAATTCATTTTAAGTTTATGAATTTCGCGGAAACCAAAGCCTTTAAAAACTTCATGTCTAAGCTATATGGCATTGGAGCGGCTGTAGTAATCATCGGAGCTTTGTTTAAAATTCAGCACTATCCGGGTGCAGGCCCCATGCTTGTTGTCGGATTAACTGTAGAAGCCATTATATTCATCTTTTCAGCCTTTGAGAAACCTCATGAAGAACCAGACTGGACTCTTGTGTATCCTGAACTGGGCGGAATAGAAACCGATGATAATTCAAGTGGCAGAGACAGAGATGCCTTGATAAAATCGGGCAATGCTGGTTCCATGAATACTCAATCGATAACCCTTTCGGCCAATCTGGATAAAATGCTTGAGGAAGCCAATATAGGTCCTGAACTCATCGAGAATCTTAGTCACGGATTAAAAAATCTCAGCGACAATGCCTCTAAATTAGCCGATATGTCTAACGCGGCAGTAGCTACACAGGGCTATATTCAGAACATGGAAAACGCTTCGAGCTCCGTACTCGAATTGAGTCAATCCTACAAAAACACTAATGAATATCTTAAGCATGATCTTAGTCTTGCTGAAGAATATGCAGGAAGTATGCGAGGTGCTGTCAGCTCAATCAATCAACTGAGTGAAACCTACCAGCAAACTTCGGAAAATGCCAAAGAGCATTTGGACCTTACGCGTCAATACAATGAAAGCATAAAAAACATTACAGGCTATACCAACGAATTGGCAGCAAATTACAGTCACAGTTCTGAGTTATTGATAAAAACCGTTGAAGCATTAGAGAAATCCAGCAACCAGGGAGAAGCATATTCGGAACAAATGACCAAAACAGCACGCAATCTTGAGGCATTAAATGCTGTTTATGAGTTGCAATTGCAGTCTACCGATGAACAATACCAGGCCACTACCAAGATAAAAGATGCTGTAGACAGCTTGGTGCAAAACATTAATGAATCGGCCAAAGACACCCAGAGTTATAAAGAAGAAATGTCTTCGCTTACTAAGAATATAGCAGCGCTCAACAGTGTATACGGCAATATGCTCACGGCTATGAATTTTAATGCACCACGATAACAAGCGTTAAATAAATATCGACACATGATTTTTATAAAACCTAGAGCGATTTAACAATATGGCAGGAGGAAAACAAACCCCCAGGCAAAAAATGATCGGTATGATGTACCTGGTATTAACGGCACTTTTAGCCCTTAACGTCTCGGTAGAAGTATTGGATGCATTTGTTTTGGTAGACCAAGGGTTACAACAGACCAACAAAAACTTTGAGCGAAACTTAGAGTTGATTTATAACGCTTTTGAAGACGAAAAAACAAACAACCCTGCCCGTGTTGAAACCTTTTATAACAGGGCTCAGCAAGCAAGAGAACTCTCCGATGACCTGGCCAATTTTATTCTCGACTCACGCAGCCAAATGATTGCTGTGGTGGATGACATTCCGGTTGAAGTAGCAGACACTCTTTACCTGCTCAACATGAAGGCTAAGGATAATTACAGTAAATCATCCACTTTCTGGATGATGGAAACTATGGATGGTGGAGTGGCTATGGAGCCGGGTGGTCCCGGAACGCGAGGATATGAGTTAAAAGAAAAAATTGTAAACTTCAAAGAGGAGATGGCTAAGCTTCTGCCCGAAGATTATGATATCCGACTGGGATTGGAAATAGAAGGCCCCTTCGAAGATAATGCCGGTAAAGAACTATCATGGCAGGCACAGATGTTTGACAGACAGATTCCTGTTGCTGCTGCCACCAACCTAAGCAGGCTGGTAACAGAGGTAAGAAATGCTGAGTTTGATGTAGTGCGCGCCTTATATGAATCTATTGGCTCAGGTACTTTTACTTTTGATGTGGTAGAAGCCAGGGTTTTGGCCAAGAGCCAGATCGTATTACAGGGAGATTATTTTGAAGCGGATGTGCTGGTTGCAGCCTACGACTCCAAGCAAACTCCCGAAGTTACCATGGATGGAAGAGTTATTCCAGATGGCAAAATACGTATCCCAGCTACCAGAGAGGGTCCTCAGAAACATACAGGAAAAGTTAGAGTAATGGGTCCCGAAGGAATTAAAGAATATCCTTTCCAGGTGGATTATGTAGTACAGAAGCCTGCAGCCACCGTGAGTGCTGATGCAATGAATGTATTTTATATGGGTGTAGATAACCCGGTATCGATTTCTGTTCCGGGTATTCCTACGGAAGCGTTGCAGCCCAGGATCAGCGGCTCAGGAAATCAGCTCATCCGACGCCCTAATGGAGGCTATACAGTAAGATTAAGCCAGAATCATAATATTAATGAAGGAGTAACTATATCTGCCCTGGCAAGAATAGACGGACAGGTCAGAAACATGGGAGATGCCTTTTTTAGAGTAAGAGTAGTGCCCGATCCATATCCTGAAATAGCGGGCCAAACCGAAGGAGCCATCTCAAAGGAAATCCTTGCAGGAGCTCCTGTAATTCCAAAGATGAAAGACTTCGACTTCAAGATGGATTTTCGCATAACATCATTCACCATGAACACTACCGTATCGGGTGACTTTTTAGAATGGAAATCCAGTTCCAACGTTCAAACTGAAGATATGACAAATGCTATCAGACGATCCAACAGAGGTCAACGTTTTTCATTTGAGAATATCAGAGCCGTTGGAGATGATGGAAGGACACGTAATCTTCCACCCGTTGTATTCAGAATTCAATAAAAATTAAAATATTGGAGGTTAAGCTATGACCAAATTAATGAATTATTTAGTACTATCGCTCACAGTGTTACTGTTTGCAAATCCTCTAACAGCCCAAGTGCTTGAAGGTGGAAGCCCTCGCGATGGGTTTTATGATAAAGTATGGATAGAGGAAAAACAACCTATACCGCTTGCTTATGTGAGAGAGGCTGATGTCTTATGGTCGAAAAGGGTTTGGCAAGTAATTGATTTGCGCGAAAAAATTAATTTGCCCCTGTATTTTCCTAATACAACCATCGACGACAGACAAAGCCTCATGCAAACGCTCATGGCAGCTATCAACGAAGGTTCTATTCAAGCTTTTCAGGAAGATGAGTTTACCCTCACCTATACTCCCGAAGAGATCAGAAATCAATATGCACGTGAAGAAGTAAGAACTCTTACGCGCCCTGAGCCACCCTACGAAGAGTATGATACTACCTTCGTTATTCCTCTTAATCCTGAGGATGTAACCAAATATCGTATCAAAGAGGAATGGTTCTTCGACAGTAAACGTTCGGTTATGGATGTTCGTATTCTGGGTCTCTGCCCGGTTAGAGAACGAATGGATCCTTTAACTGGCGAGAGCCTTGGTGATCAACCTCTGTTTTGGGTTTATTTCCCCGAAGCCAGAAACGTTCTGGTTAATGCAGAAGTATTCAACCGTCAGAACGATGCTCAACGTATGTCTTTCGACGATTTATTCCTTCGCAGAATGTTTAACAGCTATATCTATAAGGAATCTAATGTGTATGACCGACTGATCCAGGAACATATAGAAAATGGGCTCGATCAGCTTTTGGAAGCCGAAAGAATTAAAACAGAAATCCGCAACTACGAACTGGATCTCTGGGAATACTAGATATTTTAATTACACAATACCACACACAAAAAAAGCAGGTGCTACCTTTGAAAAGCACCTGCTTTTTTTATAGACTATACGTTATAATTAGAAAATCATTTTATCCATCAGATCATTTTTTGTGGGTCTACCCATTTATCAAATTCTTCCTCGGTAAGCAAGCCTAAGGCAAGAGCCGACTGCTTAAGGGTTAGATTCTCTTCATGTGCTTTCTTGGCAATGCGTGCAGCATTGTCATAACCAATATGTGGATTTAAAGAAGTAACCAACATGAGCGAATTGTTGAGATGTGCTGTTATGTTTTCCCTTATGGCCTGAATGCCTTCTACACAATTCACCCGGAATGAATTGCAGGCATCGGCAAGCAGACGAGCGGACTGCAGGAAATTATAAATCATAACGGGTTTGAAAACATTAAGTTGGAAATGTCCATTCATACCCCCAATAGTAATGGCAGCATCATTTCCTATAATCTGAGCTGCAACCATGGTCATGGCTTCGGCCTGGGTGGGGTTTACCTTACCTGGCATAATAGAAGAACCGGGCTCATTGGCAGGCAGCCCTAGTTCTCCCAAACCACATCGAGGTCCAGAACCCAGCAAGCGGATGTCATTGGCTATTTTCATCAGGGAAACGGCTAATTGTTTTAAAGCCCCACTGCTTTCCACTATGGCATCGTGAGCGGATAATGCTTCAAATTTATTGGGTGCCGTAATAAATGGCAGGTCGGTAAGAGATGCAATTTCGCGTGCTACAGCAACATCAAATCCCTTTGGAGCATTTATGCCGGTACCGACAGCAGTGCCCCCCAGAGCAAGCTCACGCAAATGCTCCAGCGTATTGTTCAGGGCCTTGATGCCATGTTCAAGCTGCGACACATACGCAGAAAACTCCTGACCAAGAGTTAAGGGAGTTGCATCCATTAAATGGGTGCGGCCAATTTTAACTATTGAGGTAAATTCTTCTGATTTTCTGGAAAGAGCATTCTTCAATTTACCTAAAGAAGGTATCGTTTGTTCTACAATCAATTTATAGGCTGCAATATGCATCGCCGTAGGAAATGTATCGTTAGAAGACTGCGATTTATTAACATGATCATTGGGGTGAACTTTTTTGGTGGCATCAGTTAATTTTCCTCCAAGCAATACATGTGCTCTGTTGGCAATCACTTCATTGAGATTCATGTTGGATTGTGTACCGGAACCAGTTTGCCAAACCACCAGAGGGAAGTTATCTCTAAGCTTTTTTTCTAGTATTTCATCACAAGCTTCAACCAGAGCATCGCCAATTTCTGCTGAAAGAATTCCCATTTTCTCATTGGTAAGCGCACAAGCTTTCTTTAAAATAGCAAAAGCTTCAATGATTTCTTCCGGCATTTTCTCTATACCAATTTTAAAGTTTTTCAAAGAGCGTTGGGTCTGAGCGCCCCAATACTTGTCGGCTGGCACTTCTACAGGGCCAAGCGAATCTTTTTCTGTTCGTGTGTTCATAACTTATTTGGCTTTAGTTTTAATGATAAAAGTACATATAAACCACACTTAACACAATAAATATATCGATAATTTAAAATTTATAACACCTATATCCCTTGTAGCCCTTTCTTTGGTCAATTAGCCGTATATTTGCATAAAAATAACACCTTCTTATGGAAACCAACAGACAGAAAAAAATAAACAAACTGCTTCAGAAGGATTTGGGAGAAATATTTCAGCGGGAGGCGCCAAATCTTTTTCAGCGTGCAATGATTACTGTAACGCAGGTGAATGTAACCTCAGATCTCTCCATTGCTAAGGTATATCTGAGCATTTTCGGGACGGATAGTGAAACCATCATGAAACAGGTGAAAGTCAACACCAATGAAATACGCAAACAACTGGGTTTAAGAATTAAGAACCAGCTAAGACAAGTGCCCCAACTTCAGTTTTTTGTTGACGACAGCCTTGATTATATAGAAAACATAGAAAATCTGCTAAAAAAATAAGAGCTCCTGCATGAAGTACGATCCGATAAAAGCCCGACTTGGTGATTTTTTCAACCAGCACATTTTTCTGCGAAAGATTTTTTACGCCTTGCTCGATATGCTATTGCTTCGCTCCTGGCATGTACATCGTCATTTAAGAAGTTTTTTTGCTGCTAAGCGTCAGGACGAACAGGTAAAAGTATTGGATGCTGGCTTTGGATTTGGCCAATACAGCTGGTATTTGGCAAAGAAAAAGCCAAAATGGAAAATTGAAGGTATCGAACTCAAAGAAGAGCAAGTGGAAGATTGCTCTAATTTTTTCGTTAAAACAAATACCCGAAACGTTTCCTTCTTTACTGGTGACCTTACTACATTTCTTAAGCCAAAAGAATACGATCTTGTTTTATCGGTGGATGTAATGGAGCATATTGAAGATGATGTGAAGGTATTTGAAAATTTCTATGCTTCACTAAAAAATAAAGGGCTGCTGCTTATAAGTACACCTTCAGATCAGGGAGGATCGGGAGTTGAGCATGATCACGATCAATCGTTTATTGAAGAGCATGTTAGAGATGGATACGCTAAGGAAGATATCATCTCTAAATTAAAGCAGGCTGGTTTTGACAATATCAAGGTTTTATATACTTATGGCAAACCCGGTAGTCTTTCCTGGAAATTATCAATGAAATATCCCATACTGATGCTGGGAAAATCATCATTGTTTTATTTAATACTGCCATTTTACTACTTGCTGGTTTTTCCACTTTGCCTCATCCTTAATTACCTCGATGTACATCAGGTACACACCAAAGGAACAGGCTTGCTGGTGAAAGCATACAAGAATAATCCAACAGGCAGAACGGAAAATTAACAGAATAAACAAAGTAATTCTTTGGATTTTGAATTTTTCATTGTACATAGCACGCAGATATTTGTTTGCAAAGAAATCGCAAACAGCAGTCAATATTCTTACCCTGGTAGCAATACTTGGTGTTAGTGTAGGGACTATGGCTTTAGTGATAATATTGTCAGTTTTCAATGGTTTTGAGAAACTCATCTTATCACTGTTTAATTCCTTTAACCCTGACATGGAAATCCGGTTGGTTGAAGGCAAGACCTTTAGCATTGATGAACTTCCCTTTGAAGAGATAAAAAACATACCAGGTGTACTCCATATTTCAGAAGTGCTGGAAGAAACAGCTCTGATAACCTACCTCGATAAACAACACATTGTAACATTACGTGGAGTTGATGAAAATTATGATCTCATTACAGGGCTCGACACAATGATTCGTGAAGGGAGTTATATTCTCCGGGATGGAGATAGGGAAAAACTAATACTGGGTCAGGGAGTGGCTTACATGTTGAATGCCAACATCAATGATTTTTTAAACCCCTTTACCATCTACATTCCCCGTCGCAGCAGAGTTAGCACCATTAATCCTGCACAAGCTTTCAGCTCGAGCATCAATTTTGCAAGTGGCATTTTTTCTATACAATCTGAATTTGATACTGAATATGTTATTGCTCCTATTTCATTGCTCAGGCATCTCACCAGGCACAACAATCAGGTGACTTCTTTAATGATCTCTGTTGATAATGCAGCTGATGTAAGAGATATCCAAAACAGACTTAGTGAAATCGCAGGTGAAAGATTCTCCGTTCGCAACCGTTTACAACAAGAAGAATTTCTCTATAAGGTAATGCGCTCTGAAAAATGGGCCATATTCTTCATTCTCAGTTTTATCCTTGTGATAGCAGCTTTTAATATAACAGGCAGCCTGACCATGCTGGTATTAGAAAAGAAAAAAGATATGGGAATACTTTGGAGCATGGGTTGCTCCATTAAAACAATCAAAAAAATATTTCTTTACGAAGGTTTACTTATAAGTCTTGGAGGGGCCACCCTAGGTCTGTTGCTAGGCGTTTTAATCAGCTGGATTCAGATTCGATTTGGGATAATAAGTATACAGGCAGAGGGAACCTTCATTATCGATGCATATCCTGTGCATGTCAAGCCATTGGATGTTATAATGGTTTTTGTTACAGTCTCTTTCATCGGTGCATTGGCTTCACTTTTGCCTGTTCAGAAAATCGATTCTTTCTTGAAATCAGGTTTAAGTATTTGATTTCGAAAATAATTAATTACTTCTGATGTTATTTATTTATATCATATTATGCTTTTAAAATCAGAAAAACTCTTATCCAAAATATTTTATGAATCAAGGCTACAATTCCATCACCTAACAAAAATGTGCTAATTATGTAAGTTTAAACGGAAATTGTATAACATTGGTGCTTCTTTTTTGGATTAATTTTAGATGAAAATATAACATCTCAGGAAGCATCAGTATGCATTTGAAATTACTCAATTAACAACAAAAACCTGACAATATGAAAAAAGATTTTAATGTTTTGCATCTCACGATCCTAATTATAGGCCTTTTGATGGCTACCACGCTTTCTGGCTGTAAAGACGATGATAATCCCAAACCAACAGAGAAGGGAAAAGTAAGCGATATCGATGGTAATATATACGAAACGATATCCATCGGCGACCAGGTTTGGATGAAAGAGAACCTTAAAACGACCCGATATGCCGATGGAAGCATTATTGATTATCCGGGGACAGATACCGCAGCCTGGCGCACCAATACAACGGGTGCTTATGCATGGTACAACAATGATGAGGCTAATAAAGACAACTATGGGGCTTTATACAACTGGTATGCAGTCAATAACCCTCAGGGACTATGCCCTGTCGGCTGGCGGGTATCCACCTCACAGGATTGGGCTAAGATGAGCACCTACCTGAGGGAAGAGCATAATCTTACCAATGACGAAGCCGACGCTAATGCCTTGGGAAACAAACTCAAATCATGCCTTATGCTTAACTCTCCCCTTGGAGGAGAATGTGCCACTGTAGTTCATCCCCGCTGGAACTACCATGAAATAAATTATGGTACTGATGATTTTGGATTTTCTGCACTTCCCGGTGGTGACAGATTATTTACTGGTGGATTCAGCTCACAGGGTTCTTTCGGTTTCTGGTGGAATTCAAACGATCTTGATGCAAATCTGGCAAACAGACATTACCTTAATTTTGACCGCAGCAAATTATATGGCAATACTTATCTCAAAAACTACGGAATAAGTGTAAGATGCGTTAAAAACTAACCGCTAAAAAGGTTTTACTTGCTGAAGAGGAATATTTATGCAGCCTTGTCCTTGGCTGCATAAATATTCCTCTTTTTTAGTCTATTCTTCCATAAAACACTTCCTCTTTATCGTATAATTTTATCCGAAATAGGTCTTATCCGTCTTTTTTCTTTTCCCATTCAATAGTCTCTCAGACTAGGGTTAAGCTGGAAACTCCAGAAAGTGTCTATATCCCTTCATTGTTTTCTAATTATTTCGATAAGTTAAAGGGCGACTTACAAAAAAAACACTTTTGTTTGATTTTCAAATCAATATCCCTAAAAAGTGCTCTGAAAGGATTTTTTATTAATTTAGCTAAAAAAATGCACTATGGTAAAAATTGATTCTAAAGTATTGATCATAGACGACGATGAAGATGTTCTGCTGGCTGCCAAATTGTATCTCAAGCAACACATTAGGATCGTTCATACCGACAAGAACCCCAATAACCTCCCCACCCTTTTAAAGAGCGAGAATTATGATCTCGTTTTGTTGGATATGAATTTCTCAAGAGATGTCACCAGCGGCAAAGAAGGCTTTTACTGGTTAAATAAAATCCTGGAAACGGATCCCGCAATAGCAGTGATCCTCATTACCGCCTATGGTGACATAGAACTTGCTGTACAGGGCATTAAAGAAGGGGCCACCAACTTTTTGCTCAAACCATGGGACAATAAAAAGCTATTAGCCACCATAGATACTACTCTTGAAGTACATCGGTCAAAGAAAGAAGTATTCGATTTGCGCTCGAAGCAAAAGTTGCTAATGGAACAGGGAGACCAGCCCTTTAGTCATATCATTGGTCAATCACAAAATATGATGAGTGTATTGGCTACAGTAAAAAAAGTTGCTAAAACTGATGCTAATATTCTCATTCTTGGCGAAAATGGTACCGGTAAGGAAGTCATTGCACGTGCCATACACCGGGCTTCCCCACGAAAAGATGATGTTTTTATCAGTGTAGATCTGGGTGCCATCAGCGAATCTCTTTTTGAAAGTGAACTCTTTGGATATAAAAAAGGTGCATTTACTGACGCCAAAGAAGATCGCGCCGGTAGATTTGAAGCAGCCAATAAAGGCACCATATTTCTTGATGAAATAGGTAATCTTACCATGCCCCTTCAGTCGAAACTCCTGAGTGTACTGCAAAACCGAAAAGTTGTGCGCCTGGGTTCCGTTAAGGAGATACCTGTGGATGTGAGATTGGTTTGTGCTACCAATATGCCTCTTTACCAAATGGTTGATGAACAAAAATTCAGGCAGGATCTCATGTACCGAATCAACACCGTAGAGATTCATTTACCTCCTTTGAGAGAAAGAGTTGAGGATATACCACTTCTGGTCAATCATTTT
>JBEPXC010000026.1:0-24445 GCA_041642035.1 Sphingobacteriia bacterium | reverse complement strand
CTGTTAATCGATAGCAGACTTGAGCCTCAAAAAAACGATATGGAAAACCTTGAATGGTTTGGTAAGAAGGGATTACCTTTTGCCATTATTTTTACCAAAACAGATAAACTAAGTACCACCGCTTTACAATCCAATATCAGCAATTATAAAAAGAAACTCTCAGAGCTGTGGGATCCCTTGCCAAAGATTTTCATCAGCTCTTCAGAAAAAAACTTAGGAAGAGAAGAGATTTTGGATTTCATTCACTATTACAACAAGCAATACCAGAGCAATAAGTAATACGTCTTACCCTTATGGTCTGTAGCGCGACTGGCTTAAAATTTCCCTGGAATCCACATCGCTGAACAGCAATTGCTGAAGAGTAACCTCCTGTTGTCTTCGCATGTACTCCCTTACAATTTGCCATCCAATATAAACTCCCATGCGAGGCGCCGACTCTCCAGAGAAGGGGCCTGTAAAAGGAGCGTCACCGGTAAGCTTTTGAATCAATTGCCTGTCGGTTGTGTACAGCATTTCATTGTTCAGCATGTAGGCCCATGACTGGCCTTCATTTTCTTCAGCCCAGGCAATGTGTTCGCTTGAATAATAAATCTTAAGAGAATCGCCAAAAGTGGGATACATGGCATCAAGAAAATATAGTAGTTTCCCTTCCTGTATCATAATATCGAGCAGGTTATCGGGTTGATGGGCTGATTGATGGATAAAATCTCTGCCAATAGTACGCATTAATTCTACCGGAGCTGCATCAGGAGTAAATCTAACTCTCTTAAAAACAGGTATTCTGAGCCGATCATAATAATGATAGTCTTGTCCTAAAAACATATCCAGGCCAATTACAACATTTCCATCGCGGTAATAAACCGGGCTGTCAAAATCAATACCTGATATATAGCTGTATATATTGGGTATTGGAAGTTCTGGAAAATGAAAGGCAAAATATCGGAAGGCCAGGGTAAGTTTTTCCTCCAGCGAGGATAAATCGCTCCATACAGCCTGAGTGTCGGCGTAAACCTCTTTTATAAAAGGATCGGTAAGATAATCGTATAATTGCTGTTGTCCTGATGGGGTATTCAATTCTTCCCCCAAAAATAGATAGTACTCTGCATAGTAGGGTTCCAGTTCTTGTCTTAAATTTGTCGGATCAATAGAAAACAATACTTCATCATAGCGTTTTATCTCAATCGGCGGTATTTCAACATCTGAAATATTTGCCTGATAATGTGGTTTCTGCCTACAGGAGGAGAAGCCTGCGCTCATCAAAACAACAAAAACGAACAACAAAATATATTTTTCAGTTCGCGATATAAGAATAGGCATAATTTATGCGTTTAGGTGAAATAACTTATGATTTTTAAGGATTAAAATCGATTTTTTATAATTAATATTGCAGCATGTTTAAAAACTCAAAAGTATGAAAAAAATTGCATTAATAGTAGGTCTGTGCATTGTGGCCTCTTGTTACACCTCTGTTTCGGCGCAAGGGTTCCGATTAGGCCTCACCGGTTCCCCATCGGTAGCCTGGTTTAAAAGTGAAACCGAAGGTTACCGCTCAGAAGGCGTAAGATTCGGAATTTCGTACGGCCTATTGGCCGAGTTTATTATGGCTGAGCAATATACTTTTGCCACAGGAATAAATGTAACATATTTCGGTGGCAAACTAAACTTCCCTATTGCCGATGCTGTGAGCGCAGAAAATTCTTTTTCTCAGCAGGAAAGGATTTACAAACTCCAGAATATTGAAATTCCTTTAACCTTAAAAATGAAAACCCGCGAAATTGGGTACAACACCTATTTTGCCAAATTTGGTTTTGGGGGTTCTGTAAATATGAGTGCAAAAGCAGATGATACCTTTTTCAACCACAGCGACAGCAGCACCTTACACCAAAACGATGTGGATATTAAAGGAGACACCCCATTGTTCAGAGCTTCCATGATCGTTGGAATAGGACTGGAGCATTCCTTGGGAGGTAGTACTTCTCTGGTTACAGGTCTTACTTTCAACAATGGATTCACTAACATTCTCAAAGGGAAAGATTATACTGATCTTCGCAAGCAGCAAGCAAGAGCCAATTATCTTGAACTTTCCATAGGAATTTTATTCTAAATAAAGCAGGATGTCTTTCAATCCTTTCAGTACATATATAGATTGCATAAACTGTGGAAATGAACTTACCAACGTAAGTGAACTGAGTTTTCGTACCCCTGAAAAGATCCAGTGCGATTTTTGCGGGCAGACCTATCCGGGTCTTTCCAGGAAAGTCAAAAGAACCAAAACAGCAGTTACTCTCATTTTTGCTATACTGGGTCTGCTTATCTTTTGGTGGTTCATGACTTCCTCGGGGATATCATCTGGCTTGTTTGCCCTTTTCCCCCTGCTCATCATTTATTACTTCACACTGGGCTTTGCTGTACGAGGAATAGTCCGGTTTTAAATTTTAAACTGGCTATAAAAAAGCCCGCTTCCAAAAAGAGTCCGGTTTTTTATGGTTACCACATCGTGCTGTAAGGTTGATTGAGCATCCGGTATGTTTTTTCTTCCCCCGTTTGGGTTGATTTATAATGAATGTAACCTGAAAGAGTAGATATCGACCTCCCCTTTGACGATATATTAGCAGCTGCTGCCAATCCAATAACAGGAAGTTTAATGCTATGATTTCCCTTCCCGCTAAAGGCAAGATCAATATTTTCTATTACAACAGGCGATTGATCGGGCCACTCAAGCACAACTTTATTTACAGTAAAGGGAGCATCATAACGAGAAACAATCATCATATCAAGCAAGTATTCATCGTCACCAGCAGTACTTTCAGAAAGAACCGAAAACATAAGGGGTTCGCTAACAAATATGGATGCTTTTTCAGAGGTGGTATCAAAATAAAATGGCTTCTGGACATTTTTATTACCAAAGCGGTATCTTACCAAGATATGGTTTTCAGGATCATTGTAGCAATTGGAGTAATCATACATTACTTTAACCACATGGTCCTGGTTGGAGGTTCCGCTTATCCTTGCACACTCTGATGTAAGTTGTGGTCTTTGTGATGCGCTAACGAACCTGTTCCTGAACCGAAGGGCAAAATTTAATTCTCCCAGACTGCTTTCCAGCTCTACCAGTTCAATAATATGGTATAATGCCTGATACTGAGTTATACCCAACCTCGCCCTTTCCTGGCGGGCATCGATAAAATAATCCGACAGAATACGCAATTCTCTGATATTTTTTTCAATATCCTCTATTTGATCAATTTGATCAACCTCAGCTAGCAAACCATCCAGTTGTTCAGTCAATTCACGATCACGGATTTTAAAATCCATCCCTAACTTCTGAAGCTCGATATTTGGGAAGGGATATTTGATATGATAATTAATCACTACAGATCTATTGTTTCGGTTTTGAATCTTTTCCCACCAGTACTGCTCGACCTTAGCCAGAATAATCCCCTGCAGATAGGAAACGGGGCCAGAAATACCTGTAATGGTAGTGGTAAATTTCTCCAGAAAAAGGTTTACATTCTCACTGGTCATTTCCTCATGCATATATCTTTCTGATGTTACCTGAATATTCTGAGCCACCGCATTCACAATATTTTCCTTTACCAAATCCAGGGCATTTCGCTGGGCATCCTGAACAGAAGCACCACTTCCCACCACAATGATATAATCTTTCTCAAGTCCGTTTACCCAATCAGGTTTTTTCCCGCTCTTGTCAATCACTCTTTGTTGCGCACTGCACGACAAAACAGGTATTAACAATAGGGCCAGTATAAACTTTTTCATTTGTAAAGTTTTTATATAAAAAAACCCGGGTGCAGCAAATATTCTTACAATAGAAACCGCACCCGGGTGTTAAGTAACGAAATGATTATCCGATGGCTTACCAGCCAACAGGAACGATCAACCTAATGAGGCATGCCCGGGACCATCCCTATCAACTGCTTCTTTAAGGACGTTCGTTGGAAAGCTTTTCCATTTCTTCATTAAAAATCTGCTCAAATTTCATTTTATCGTAGTCAAGACGTAACCTGTCATCTCTGCTGACCCGGGTAGAAATATTATTCAACAGCTCATCCTTGCTTACTTCAACGGCCATATAAACAGAATATTTACCTTCTTTTTCAAACATTTTATTGCAAGCTGTAGCAACATTATTAAGCTCCTGGTTTACTACCGAGCGGGTAAGATCCTCGAACTTCTCGGCGAATTCATTTGCATCTCCAACAGTTATATCCTGGGTATAGCGGTCGGTTACCGACTTGATGGTTCTGTTGACACTTGCCGCCAGCATAGCATTGGCATCAAGATTAGCCTTGCGCCGGGCGGAGGCCAGGTTGGTGCCCTCACCGATGCCGGTACCTCTGAAATGGGTCATATCAGAACTGAATTCGTTATCGCTGCAGGGAGTCTCTATAGCTGTACCCAAACCACTGTAGTCGGCTTCAACCACTTCTTTTTTACTCTTACAACCACTAAAAAATAATGCGGTAGATGCCAATACAGCCATCAACAGGAAAAGCTTGTTAAGTCTTAGTTTTTTCATAATGTGAATAATTAAAATTAGTACTATAATGATTAAAAGGTAAAGGATTTAATTTTTATATAACCAACTCCAGTCGAAATATTTGGCAGCACCCCAGTAGGCCCAGCTTTTTGCAACATCTCTGCCGGCTTGAATTCTTAGTTTTTGCAAATCAATCTGGTCATCATATTTTTTCATTTTAAAGTCCCATGAACTTGCCCCTTCAGCTTCTACAGAAGAGGTAACCGTTGTTAACAAATTTTGTGCCTGAATGTAACAATCCATGTCGGGGGTAATCTTAGCAAGATTTTCTTCCACGCGTCCAAGCTCTTTAGAAGCCCATGCAGCAGTGGCTCCGGCAAGATACTCCTCACATTTTTTATTTGCATAATCTTTATAAATATCTGCCGAAAGCAACATGCAGTTGTTAAAGCATTCGCGACTCACATCGGGGACAGACATTATTAAGAACAGGGCTTCTTCATACTCCTGCTGAGCAGCCAGCGCCTGAGAAGCCGTGATGAGCACATCACATTGCGAGTTATAATAGTGGATTATTTCTTCTTTACCTTTTTCTACAAATCCCTTGAACTGCCCCTGTCTGGGATTTAAATTTCGTAAGGCCTGGCTATAGGCTCTTTCCTGGGTGTTGCCTACCCCCTTAAGAGCAATAGTAGTCTGGCTAAAAATATTTTGGCTCATTGCATCAACAATATACAGGCTTAGCTCAATAATCAGGGCAATTTGCGGGGGTGCTGTAGGAGTAACCTCCTGCGATAAAATGCTTACCACAGGAACCATAGCAAACTGAGCCTTTTCTTCCATCGCTCCCAGCCCGTTATGGGATGCCATCTGCATCATTTTGTTTAAAAGCATTTGTTGCGTTCCTGCGGGAAGTCCTGCTTCATCGGGCACTATAGCTGTAATGGCCAAACGGCCTGCATCATCGGTTTTGCCCATGTTATTTTGAGCCAAAACACCATAATATGTCAGAAGCATGCCTGCAAATAATACTGCACATTTTTTCATATCGCTTTATTTTTAATTTACATCTTTTATCGTTCACCAACAATGAGCCATGCTTCACCCAAACCGCGCATATATACCTTCGACTCGATGCTTAGGTCTTGCTGCAAATGTCGGCGCAGATCACTCACAAAGCCTCGGGTATCCACAGCGCGTTCGCGGCCTCTGCTGTCTGTTCTCACTACGGGTATCCTCACCTGCTCAAGCATCATCATAGTACTGGAGGCATCCGACAGACTGAATCTACCCTCAACGGTATTGTCAAAAAACCAGTCTTCAATATGTTCGAGAAGCTCTTTTTCATCGCCATTATAGTCAAAATAGGTTTCCAGATCGCCATCATACCAGTTCTCCCAAACTTTCACCAATACTTTCACCTCGCGTCCGTTGGCAAACATATCTTCAAAGTGACGCATCAGGCCGGCATTGAAACCATCCATATGACTCAGAACCGCCTCTTCGATAAGTAATTCAGCTGTGGCTGCAGAGGAAGGCTGCCCCGTGCCTGTAGCACCTGAAACCTGCTTGGAGGTATAAGCGTCGAGTCCTCTTAGGTTGAAGGTGATATATTGATGTGGTCCCTGTCTTTTTACCTCATAGCTGAGATCAAGAATAATATCAGCTTTGGCGGTTCTTTTTAGAATATCAATGGGGCTTTCGGCTATAGCAGAAGATGATTCCGATGAGGTGATCATCGACATCTCGGCGCTTTGTGTTTCCAGGCTTCTGAGCTCCATCTCCAGATCTTTTAAGGGGAAGCCGCGCTGAGCCATTATTTCACCCATTTTGGTAATCACCATGCGCAGATCAGCATCATTCTGTACGGCAGCTTTATAGTCGGGGAGAATCTGCAGTTGCCCCATGGATTCAAACTCCATTTTATATCCTTTGCTGATGCAATACTGGTCGCTGGGAAGGACCATAATGGTAGGTTTACGCGCCTGACTAAAGACACCCTGACCCATAAGAATTAAAAAAACGAAAAGAAATATATTTTTCATACTCACTCCTTTTATAGTAAAACAATAAAGACCTTAAAATCCTGCATCGAGTCTGCGTGCAAGGCCATCTGCTTCAAGCTTGCGGCGCAGATTATCATACATAACCTGGGCGTATATAGCTACTTTATATCCCTTAGGCCGGCTCATGCGCAGACGATCTTGCCCCGAAGGAATGCCATCGGTAGTAAGATTGATGAAACGAATAAAATCACCATCGGGCGCAAAGAAATCATCAAAATATTCAGCGTGCTGTGTGTCGGCATCAGGATCACTTAAGATAGCCGGAACGGCGGCGGCACCATGTCCTCCCGGAATACCCCGAAAAATCACCGAAGCGACTGCATTCATCTTGGCCTGAATTATGGCATCCTCCACCTTTTTGCCATAACCCCATACCTTCATGGTCTTGGTCCCATCCTGCCCAACGCCCGTAATTTCAACCTCGTAGTTTGAGCTGCTGTTGTAATGTGACTTTCTTTTTCTACGGGAATAATTTGCCTGCGAATACACCACCTCCGCCAATACAAATGTGAAGCACAATGTAATCAATAAAAATTTAGCATTTCTCATAGCTCATTTTTAAATATTAATACTGCCTGTCCATAAAAATCAACCGATCAGAAAATATATCTGATCCATCAGAACATGAATTTAATTCCAAATACCAAAGAAAGGCCACTTCTGTTTTCAAAAAGAGTATCCCACTGTACATCGGGAGCCGTCTCACTCTTGTTTTCTGCATTGGTCACAAACCAATAAGAACCTGCACCTGCTAAAAGCTGGAAATTGTGAGTCAAATTCAAAGCCAGATTCGCTCCGCCCTTCATATAATATGCCTGTAAGGCATCATCTTCCTTAAAATTTTCACTTGATGCATTCTCAACACCCAATCCCAGGTAAGGTCTGAATTCTGTGTTGCGTGTAAGGTGAAACCCTTTGGCCAATCCGGCTCCCAGTCGTAAGAAAGTAAAGGTCTCTTCCTCTTCAATAACTGCATTGCCGCCATCCAATCCCGCATCCACATAAATAAAGAAGGCCTTTATCCCGGTGAAGCGCCCTGTTCTGAGATCGAGACGGCCATAGCCTCCACCTATTCCACCCACTTCGGCCCCCAGCAATATCTCAATGCCATGGTCATTGCGCTGCATCAGGGTATATCCTTCATGTAATCGTCGTCCACCCACCTGATAAAAGGTTGAGGTACCCATATCGCCAAAAGCTTCATGACGATTGTCATGGATTTGCGATTGCGAACCAGCTCTGATAACCCCACGTCGCACCTGCCTGATCTGATTGGTTCTTGCATTAAGCACATGCTCATATACGTAAAACCGGTTATCGGTTTGCAAGCCCTCTTTGCGTCCTATTTTTGCCTGCAAGGGTCTCCGCGCATAAAGAGAAGTAGTAACCTTAAATTCGTCCACCTCCATCTCCAGGTTATAAAGCAACTCGTCGTATGACTTTTGTGCCAGCTGCTCTATAAGCTGGTCATCTGTTTTTGAACCATACTTTTTGGTTTGAGAACTGGTAACGCTGGCTGAAACACTCTTAACACCCACCAGCGGAACCTTTAGCTTTTCGTAAGCTCTAAGTTTACCCGCCCTAACCTCAGGAGAATCATCTTCATAAATCCAGCAATCATAAAAAGCATTTCGGGTTTCATCATCAAGATCCAAACGATAAAGATATCCCGACACATTGGCCCGGTATCCCTCCAATTCATCACTGCCCACTTCAGCCATGGATTTTATTTCGGTGAAATCAACCAGTAAGATATAACTCCTGTTTACTAATCTGTTTCCTAAATCCTTTAAGGCAGCCTCGCCCCTTTGTGTTGATGAAGCAATCAGAAAATCGGCATCAGTGGCCGAAAAACGCCCTCTGCTATGCATCAGCTCCATATCCATGGTGCCATCCTCCTTGCGGTTATACCATTTAGATAGTATATTCCTACAAGTATTTGTTTTGTCTATTTCATCCTTGTACTTATTCAGCAATTGGGTGGCCCCTACATTGCTGCGCCCGAACGAAGGCTGAATCAACATTTGCTGCAAATTATGGTTATCGTATTTATCAGATAAATCAAGGGACGAAATTTTTTCCTTAACCTGCGACCAATGATTCATACCCCTGCTATCAACAAACATTAAGGTGATCGAATTTCTTTCGTACGATGGGGAAGTAGCATTTTGCTGACCATATATCGTTAAACCTGACATCAGCAGCACAAACACCGTTGCAAAAACCGTCTTTATCATAAATCTTACTCTTTATTTTAGTGAATGAATTATAAATATCCTCAGGGTAATTGTGGTGGTCAATGCGCGATGAGAAGTAGGTTATATCATACAATTATGTTGATTGAGCAAAATAATATGTTTTTTCAGGTAAAATATTACCTGCGCATCCTCTTTACAAAAGTATAAATATACGTTAAAATAAACCAGTTTTTAGTGAATAAATATTTCTATATCCAAAAAAATATTGCATACTGCAAACCATTAATTCAGATGGCGGGACTTCATTATGACTGTATCTCTTATGGTCAGTGCCAGCCATCGTCGAATTCCTGAACTTCATGTTTTATATTAGGTATTCCTGTGAAAGCATATACTATTGCAACAGAAGTTTAAAAAAGACTTAAATTTGCTCTTCTAAACTTTTAAACATTCGCTATGAAAAAGATCTTGATATTTATTACCATCTTTATCGTCAGTATTAGCCTGCAAGCTCAAAATTCAAGAGCCCTACGTGCTGCAAAAGCCAGCTTTGAATCGGCTGAGAAAAACTATAAAAGAGGAGATTTTCAACAGGCCGCCCGGGAATTTGAAATTGTGATCAATACCATTCCCTCAACAACAGACTCCAGGAAGAATCTGAAAATGAGGCTGGAAAGTTTAATTGCTCTGGTAGATATCTATTTCTACAAATACGTCAGCATAGACAAGGCCTGTTCTTACCTCGACATGTATAGCGACAATATAAACCGGATAAGAAATCAGGAAACCTTAAGAGCATCTGAATTATTGACCTATCAGCGAAAAGAAAAAGAATTTGAAGCTGAAGACGCCCCCAATTGCCGAAACTACAGGGAAATTGATCTCAACATGGAAGAATTCAAGAAAAAATTTGATGCAGAATTTGAAAAATAACGACTAAATATCCACCCTGACTGAAAAGCACAAACAATCATACCCCATAGAAAATTAATTCACCTCATGAAAGTAGCTATTGCACAATATAATTACCATATAGGAAATTTTGAATACAATACTCAAAAAATCATCCAGGGAATTCAAAAAGCCAAAGATCAGGGTGCTGACATCGTGGTGTTTTCTGAAATGTCGGTTTGTGGATACCCGTCGGGTGATTTTCTGGAATTCTACGATTACATCAATAAATGTTATGAAGCTATTGAACACATTAAGGATCATGCCAGGGATATAGCCGTAATCGTGGGAGCACCTGATAGAAATACCTTACCCAAGGGTAAGCCCCTTTTCAATGCCGCTTTCTTTCTTGAAGAACAACAAATAAAACATATCTACAGAAAAGGATTGCTTCCCAATTATGACATCTTTGATGAATACCGGTATTTTGAACCCGCACCTGAATTCGACATCATAAAGTATAAGGGCCAGCGTATTGCCCTTACCATCTGCGAAGATTTATGGAATCTCAACAATAATCCTTTGTATGTGGGTGATCCCATGGAAATCCTTGCTCAAAAAGGAGCCGATATGATGATCAATATTGCGGCTTCACCTTTTTCATGGCATCACGATAACGAAAGAAGAAGTATACTTTCTCAAAACGCAAAGAAGTATTCCTTACCTCTTCTTTATGTCAACCAGGTGGGCGCGCAAACAGAAGTAGTCTTCGACGGTGGTTCTATGGCCATCAATCCCCAGGGTGAAATTGTTCACGAAATGAAGTATTTCAGTGAAGATTTTCAAGTATTTGACCTGCCAACCCTCATTCAGGAAAATGGAATAGAGCCTTATCCGGTTATGAGCTACGAGAGTAAGATTACCAGCATTTATGAAGCCTTAAAAATAGGTATCAGAGATTATTTTACCAAGCTGGGTTTTAATAAAGCTATATTGGGCTTATCGGGCGGAATAGATTCTGCCGTTACCATGGCTATTGCTGCCAATGCTCTGGGTGCAGAAAATGTGCTGGGGGTAATCATGCCCTCCCAATTCAGCTCCGATCATTCGGTGAATGATGCTGTTGCTCTGGCCAAAAATCTTGGCTGTACTTATCATACCCTTGCCATCAGCGACACGACCCAAAACATTGAAAAGAATCTTCAGCCCTGGTTTAAGGGATTATCCTTTGATATTGCCGAAGAAAACATTCAGGCACGCACCCGAGCCATTTACCTCATGGCTCTTTCCAACAAATTTGGATATGTGCTGCTAAACACCTCCAACAAGAGTGAAGCAGCTGTTGGCTACGGAACCTTATATGGAGATATGGCAGGAGGATTATCAGTATTGGGCGATGTGTATAAAACCGATGTTTTTAGCCTGGCCAGGCATATCAATGCCAACAAGGAAATTATTCCGGAAAACAGCATCAATAAGCCACCATCAGCAGAATTAAGACCCAACCAACAAGACAGTGATTCGCTTCCCCCATACGACATCCTTGATCAGGTGTTGTTTCAGTATATTGAAAAGCGAAAAGGCCCCGAAGAGATCATGGCTATGGGCTTTGAGAAAGAACTCGTTTCCAGAATACTCAAATTGGTTAATACTTGCGAATACAAGAGATACCAGACCCCACCCGTGATTCGTGTCAGTTTAAAAGCATTCGGAATGGGACGAAAAATGCCTATCGTAGCTAAATACCTGGGGTGACAACTGAAAAATAAATGCATTGTTAATAACTATTTGGTGAAATTTTTTCCCCTCAGAGGATAATATTTATCGAAATGTTTTTGAGTGCTTTTTTCAATCCAAAACACCTAAACGATCTTCTAAAAAGCAAATATTTTTAACTAAATTCTTATTCAACTTCTTTCAATGCGAAAAATCAAGTTCTCCTCCCAACGCAGTACATTCATCAACAGACCCTTAAGAATCAAAAATACAGAATTCCCTGCCACATAAATACTACCTTTGGTTAACTAAGTGTTTTCATCCAAAATATTAATCAAAATAACTTAGGTTGGAAGAACTTTACTTTATTAGATGAACTGTCAGGCTGTAGCTAAATAAATCATAAAGAAATTGAAAGGCTTTTCATCTGACCTCTTTAACCAAATGATTTGAAGATGATAATAATCAGAAAAGGGGCTATATGTGTGTTGTGTCTGTTTTCGTTTTCGCTGCTGCTATTTTTATCTTGTAGCGAAGATAATAAAGAGCTGGATACATCGGTCATTCGTGGGGTTGCCTTCGATGCCATTACTTTTCAAAGCCTTACAGGGGCAGTGGTTTCTTTGGAACGCTCAACCGGAACTCAAAGTACCTCAGGCAAAACCTATGCTTTTCAGACTTTGGTTGAAAATGACGGCTCCTTTACCTTTCCTAATGTACCCATAGGCATTTACAACGTTTACCTGGAAATGCAAGGGTATAAAACCATGTTTTCCAAAGGTGTAGATTTATCGATTGGTGAAGCCTATATTTCTTTCTTATCGGTAGAATCAACCCTGAGCACGCCGGTAGGAGGCATTACCGGCATCGTTACAAACGCTATGGGTTTGCCTCTTGAGAAAGCCAATATAGCTATCAGCGCCATGGATGAACAAGTTACCAACGGATACTTCTCTTCAGTATCTACCACTGAGTCAGGACAGTTTTTTATTGGCGCCGTACCAGTGCAATCAACCAACAAATTTAAAGTCAGGTGCATTGCAGAAGGATATTCGCCAGAAGTCATTTCAGATGTCACCATTCTGCCAAATGAGATGATAAATTTGAATTTTGTACTTCATACTACCACTCCTACCGCTCACGTATTTCATGAGGGTTTCGAACTTTCTGAACCGCAATGGGAAGCAACCGGCTACTGGAACATTCAGCAGCTAAAGGATGCGGAAATTTACAATATTTTTAGTAATGAATATGTAAAAGCAGCCCCCAATGATGTTTCTGAAGGAAAAATTCCTAACCCATATAAAGGCACCGCTATGGCCTGGTACGGCAATGCTGAAACCGGTAATTATCTGGGCGAACAAAGTCCGTACGATTATGAAATGTCGGGAGGAACCAGCATAGAAAAAAACTCGGGCACCCTCATATCTCCTATTATTAATTTACACGGGCTCGGGGAAGCAAGCTTTAGTTTCTGGACCTGGTTCGAAATAGAGAGCGTTAATCCGAACCAAACCGGCTACGACCTTATGGAGATCTGGATAATCAATGATTCAGGAAACGACATTCCCCTGGGCAAACTCAATCCTTATACCGACCCGATCATTCCAAGCCGTAAAGCCCTGCCCTATACCTCAGGTGGTTTTAACCAGGCTGGGGTATGGAAATACCAGGAATTCGACCTTACGCAGTTTGCAGGAACATCCATCAGAATGAAATTTTGCTTCGAAACCCGCGATGGTCTCTTTAATGGATTCAGAGGCTGGATGATTGATGAAATCATCGTGGCAGATTATGGCATTACGCAAACCAAATCAGGTCCCTATGTTTCGCCCCCATTGATGGAACGAAGACCATAAAGATGATTATTTGCATCCTACACAGAAATAATTTGTAATACCTCATGGTGTTCCGGCGGGAAATCTTCATTTCCGACAAAATCCACCGTCTTTCCAATTCCTTACATTGTTTCCAATGTGATGTGTTATATGTTGATAATTACCATCATTACGAATGATATTATCCCATTATTGCATACATAAAAAAAGGCTGTCTTACCTAAAAGACAACCTCCTTTAAACATGATTATCGAACCCTATATATAAACCAGATTAGAGAGAAAGTCCTGGTTTAGCAAAGAAAGGGCAGGGAAATTAGTTGACATTAAGATTAATAGCCTCAACCGATTTTACTTCGGGAATGGCTTTTTTCATGGCTTGTTCTACACCGGCCTTTAGGGTCATTGTGCTCATGGGACAAGAACCACAGGCACCCAGCAACTCAACATTTACCACATTGTCTTCGGTAAGTTCAACAAAGCGGATGTTACCGCCGTCAGCCTCAAGGTATGGTCTTATTTGATCAATAACGCCTATAACCTTTTTGATCATTTCTGCATTTCCAGGATTGGTCATAAAATAAAAATTTTAGAGTAAGTATTAGGATTGATTTGTATAACAATTAATTATGTATTGCACGGGTTGCCGCAGCTTTTTCATTCAGGGCCGTAATCTCCTTTGCCAGGTTAAGGGCAATTTTCTCAAAGTAAGGCCTGGCAATATTTTCAGGGTCTAATACCGCTGGTTTTCCGGCATCGCCCGATTCACATACGCTCTGTACCAGGGGGACTTCACCCAGATAGGGCACCTGCAGTTCGGCAGCCAGTCTTTCACAACCTCCTTTTCCAAAGAGATAATATTTGTTATTGGGTAATTCGGCAGGGGTAAACCAGGCCATATTTTCAACCATCCCAAGTACCTTTACACCCACCTTGGCATTTTCAAACATGGCAACAGCCTTGCGGGCATCGGCCAGGGCCACTTCCTGGGGCGTACTAACAACGAGCGCTCCGCTGAGCTGCAAGGTTTGAACAATAGAAAGATGTATGTCACCAGTACCGGGGGGAAGGTCGATAAGCAAATAATCAAGTGCTCCCCACTTTACGTCAGTAAAGAGTTGCTTAAGGGCACCCGAAGCCATCGGTCCTCTCCAGATAAGAGCCTTGGAGGCATCAACGAAAAACCCGATAGACATAATAGATATTCCATATTTCTGCATAGGGAGCACCTTTACCTTTCCGTCTTCCTCAACTGATGTTAATTGTTTATCAACAGCATCAAACATAATCGGAACGGAAGGTCCGTAAATATCGGCATCCAGCAGTCCAACCCTGGCACCGGAAGCAGCCAACGATAAGGCAATATTGGCAGCTACGGTAGATTTGCCCACTCCACCCTTACCACTGGCTATGGCAACTATATTTTTCACGCCCGAAAGCAAAGGATCCTCCCCTTTTTTCTTAGCAATAGCCGGCGATTCAAAATGTATCTGCACCTCAACCTCAGCTTCAATATTTTCTTTAATGGATTTAACAGCAGCACGTTTTAAACTTTCTCTGAAAGGATAAGCAGCGGTGGGAAGTTGTATGGTGAATGAAACATTTTTTGCATCTACCCGGAGATTTTTAATCATCTGTAGGCTTACCAAATCCTTTTTTCGATCAGGTTCCATCACCTTGCCAAGTGCAACAAGCACATTATCAGCATTTAATATCATTATTCTTATTTAGATTTAATTCAAGTAAAAATAATACTTTTTTAAGTTGTAACAAAATAAACAAATCAGGATATAGCCAAAAGCTACAAATGTAACCTGGAGTGATAATAGGAGAGCATAAGTGGTGGCCAAGAAGCTTAAAGCTCCTGTGAGGGATCCCAATAATAGGTATTGAAATTTATTATGCAGTCGTTTTCAATGGACATACCTTCATTTTCAAGCAATTGCTGCATAAGATGGGGGTTGCCAAAATGATGACGTCCGGTAAGCATCCCCTGGCGGTTAACTACCCTATGGGCCGGAATGGAGGGATCAAAAGAATGGGAATGGTTCATTGCCCAGCCAACCATGCGCGCTGAACCGGCTGTTCCCAGGTATCGGGCTATTGCACCATAGGAAGTAACTCTACCCCATGGAATAAGTTTAACCACTTCATATACTTTACTAAAGAAGGAATCATCCATTATCTGGCATTCATAGAACACGAAATTTCCACATCTGCTTCTTCATCGTTATCTTCATCATTATTGAGCAGGCTAAATTTGACAAAGCAGATCTTTTTTCCTAAATCAAGAAAGATTTTCTCGTAATGGGTTTTTATACTTAACACCAATGGGTCAGTATCTTTGGGATTAGCGTATAAATCGTCGGTAGCCAGATGCAGGCAATGATTTTTTTCCTCTATCAGATCAATGGTATATTTATAAAAGGAAAAGTTGTCGGTTTTCAGATAAATGGGAGCCTGGGGCTTAAGAAAGCTCTTATAAACTTCCAAAAAACGAGATGAAGTAAGTCTTTTCCTTATCCGGGGCTTATTGGGTTGGGGATCGGGAAAGGTAACCCAAACGCCGGCTACTTCATCCCGAGCGAAAAAACACTGAAGATGCTCGGCCTGGATGCGCAAAAACCCAACATTGCCCATGGCGTTCTCCAGAGCATACCGGGCTCCGGTCCAAAGGCGGTTGCCTTTTATGTCGATTCCAATGAAATTGTATTCGGGATAGGCTTTTGCCAGCCCTATGGTGTATTCTCCTTTTCCACAACCTACTTCAAGAATAATGGGTTTGTTGTTGTGAAAAAACTTTTGTCCCCATTGTCCTTTTAAGGGATGATCGCATACGGGGTAGCGATACCCTGGTTGAACCACGTTGGCAAAAGTATTGATTTCAGTAAATTTCTTATGCTTATTCTTAGGCACTATAACAGTAATTTTATCGGATAATTAAGAGAGGTATATTAGCTTAACGATGCAATATCCAGGCATCTGAATTCACTTCTTTTGCCTTGGACAGATCATTTTCCGCTTCCTTAAGGTCGTAATAGTAGCCATAATAAACCCGATAGAAACCCAGACGGTTTACGGGGAAAATATCAGCTTTGGAGGCCCCTTTGGACCGAAGTTCTTCAGCAAGGATCAAAGCACTGTGTTCTTCTTCAAAGCTACCCACGATGATATAATAAACAGGACGACCGGCTTCGGGTGCAGTGGGTGCCGCTTCAGCAGCAGCTGCCTCTTCAGCAACCGCATCGGTTTCCTGGGGTTCCTCTACAACGGGTTCTGCTTCCTGGGTAGTCGTTTGTTCTATCGGTTCGCTTTTGTTCCAGATTACAGATTTATCGCCAAAGAGATAATCAAAATTTAAAGCCAGGACAATAATAATAATCAGCAGGGGAACTACGGTAAGAGCAACCCATTTCACGGCTGGCGGTAAGCCGGCTTTAGAAGGTTTATCATGGGTTTCATGGCGTGATGGGGTAACTAGTTTTTGGCTCACGGGTTCCTGTACGGGTCTCACCGGTGTAACCACAGGGCGTTGTCCGGGCACAGTTTCCGCAGGTTTTTGAGATTCTTGCTTTTTGGCATCTGCAGTGAAGGAAGATTCAGCCGGAATATCTTTCTTTGTGGGTGGCGGAACCGGAATGGTTGGGTCTGCTTTTTTAGGTGCTACATCAGGACTGATATCCTCGAGCACTTTGTCCAGATCGCTTTTGGCTTCAGCCTCGCTCTTTTTAGAGGGCTCATTTACGCTTGTCATTCCCATCGAATCGTTGAGGTAATTGACAGATTTGTCGGCATCGAACTCAATCCTGCCACTTTGATCCATAGAAAAAACGCCTATAGACTCCAGCTCAACTTTTTTGCCCGAACGAAGGGATTGTGTCATTTCTGACACAAACTTGTTGACAAACTCTTTGGCCTGCTGACTGGTCATGCCTTCCTTTTTGGCAATGTATTCGGTAAGCAAGCCTCCACCAGATTTATTGTTTTCATTAAAAGTAATCACCTTGGATGGAGATTCAACTTTTTTCAGTTCAGGAATAAACTTTGCAGGAATGTATTTTGTAGAAAATTCACCAAGCTGGGGAAGAATTACAAAATCATTTTCAAATAATAATTCACTGATGTACTTGCCTATTTTCATAATATTTGTTTTTGGGTTAATCCGCAAATCTGTTCTGGTATTGACAGGACTGTGTTAGTTCATCTATAAAAGCCTGCCGGTAATATATATGGGTTAATTATTCTAAAAGAACACTTAAAAAACGGTATACGCAATAAATCAAGCTAAGTTATAAAAAACAATTAACATAATCAGCAACATATTTATGCTGGGAGTTCATCGGGGTTCATAGCCAGGCATACCCCTGGCTATACAAACCCTTAACTTTTTTCAAACCAGGCCAGATCTTCGATGGTATCGACGGAGTGAGACTCCAGAGTAGTTTCTTTAACAAACACGGAGAAACCGTTTTCGAGCCAGCGCAGCTGCTCAAGGGACTCCGATTTTTCGAGAAAAGAAGGTTGAAGTGTTGTAATCTTGCTGAGCACGTCCCAACGATAGGCATACATGCCGATATGCTTGTAAAATACGCCTTGCTGCAACCATTCGTGTTGAGCAACACCCCGTAAAACAGGAATAGCCGCACGGCTAAAGTATAAGGCTCTGCCATCAAACCCGACGACTACTTTTACTACATTTTCGTTGAACAACTGCCCTGGATCGGTAATCTTTTTAATTAAGGTAGCAATTTCAACTTCCGACTTTTCAAAACATGTACAGAGAGTTTCTATTTGCAGGGGATGGATAAAGGGCTCATCACCTTGTATATTAATGATTACATCCTTTGATGTGAGCTTCAGATCAGTAGCCAGTTTGCCGGTGGCTTCAAAGCATCGGTCGGTACCACTGGGATGACTAGCCGAGGTATACACCACATTACCAAAGGCACTGACATGATCAAAAATCCGTTTATCGTCGGTAGCAACCACCACATGAGAGAGTAATCCGGCCGATTTAGCCTGGTCATAGACCCTTCTGATCATCGAAACACCCTTGATTTTAACTAGAGGTTTTCCCGGAAAGCGGGTTGAAGCATAACGTGCGGGGATGATACCAATAAACTGCATAGCTATATATACGGAATTACAATGAAGTAATTATTTTAAAACAAACCGTGAATCTCGGCATCTATTTTATTGATAACCTCACCCAAATCGGTCAAACGTTCTGAGAATTTATTGTTATCAACATCTATTACAAGAAGCTTTCCATGGCTGTAGCCATCAATCCATTCGTTGTATCTTTCATTAAGTCTTTTGAGGTAATCCAGTCGGATTGTATTCTCGTAGTCTCGTCCTCTTTTTTGTATCTGGTTGACCAGGGTGGGAACTCCTGCCTTGAGATAAATCATTAAGTCGGGAGGTTTTATAAAGGAGCTCATCAGCTCAAATAAGGAGGAATAATTATCAAAATCTCTTGTAGACATGAGACCCATAGCATGCAGGTTTGGGGCGAAAATATAAGCATCCTCGTATATGGTTCTGTCTTGGATAACTGTTTTACCACTATTGCGGATATCTACGATTTGACGAAACCTGCTATTGAGAAAATAAATCTGCAGGTTGAAAGACCAGCGCTGCATATCTTCATAGAAGTTATTGAGGTATGGATTGGTCTCCACATCTTCGTAGTGGGCCTCCCAGGCATAGTGTTTAGAGAGCAATGCGGCAAGAGTTGTCTTACCCGAACCAATATTTCCGGCAATGGCTATGTGCATGGTGTGATGCTTAAAAAGGTTAACAATAAGAATGAATCAATAGAATTTTCGCGACGATTTATATTCCAATAAAGATACATCTGTTTGCAAATAAATCGTTTGATTGTTTTTCACCCAAAACTCTTTGATCTTGTTTTGCGGCAACAAAAATACATCTTCCTCAGCAAGAAAAAAATCATAAATGAATAATTGGTTCTCCTTGATGTAAAATATATTACTCTCTTTGATTTGCAGATGCGGAGTATGAATATGTTGGATATAAAAAAGAAAATTGGCATATAGGTCAAATACCCATATGCCGTTGGAGAATAAAAAAAGATGATCGTTTTCTTCCTGCATGAAAAGCACATCGCCCCTAAGGTCGTGATTTAAACTCAAATCATCACTGACTATCTCCCTGGTAGGTTTGAAGCTATATCTAGCCAGTCTGAACACATTAGGGAAAAAGGCCCAAAAGCCCTGCCTGGCAGAAAAACAAACCTGTGAGGGTAAATCATCATCCATAAGTTCGTGGGCAGTTATAAATTTCTTCTCAGAAAGGTTGGCATCCAGTACAGCTACAGAGCCAAAATCACTAAAAAAAGCCAGGATATTGAGAGGATCGGAAACATCAACATCGCTAACGGAGCCATATTGAGGGTTGCTATATGAAATGACCTTGAAATTTGGTGTGATTTTATTCAACTGCCCTTTTTCGATGGTATATTTATTCCCTAAAATATCCTCCGATACAAAATTTTTAAAGGAGAAATATTCATTTACAAGTATAAAATTTTGGCCTTGTGCAAATAAGCCAGTATGCATTGAAAGGTACACCCAACAAGCCAAAAAAGCGAGCAAGGGGAGCTTAGTCCAGAAATGCAATGATTTCATCAACATATTTCCTGTTGTTAAAAAGCCGGGGAACTTTATTCTGTCCTCCTATTTTACCTTTTGATTTTAACCACCTGAAGAATGTTCCTTTAGGCACCGAGGTTACTTTAGGCCTCTTTAGCAGAATGTCCGCAGTACGCTTGGCCTCGTAATCGGAATTGATATTTTGTAGTTCGCGGTCGAGGGTTATAATAAAAGCATTTAAGTCGTTGGGTTCCTTATCAAATTCAATAAGGTATTCATGCGATGCGGAGTTTGAATCTTCAAGAAATACCGGGGCACCTGTATACTCACTTATAACGGCGTCGGTTTCGCGACAGGCCATGTCAAGCGCTTTTTCGGCGTTATCAACAATTACTTCCTCGCCAAAAGCATTGATAAAGTTTTTGGTGCGTCCAGAAATCTGTATGCGATAGGGACTGGTGTTGGTAAATTGAATGGTGTCGCCAATCATATACCGCCACAATCCGGCATTGGTAGAAATAATGATCGCATAATTGGTATCGGTTTCTACCTGATCAAGAGTAAGAATCCTGGGGGATGGATGATCTATTTCATCAAGAGGCATAAACTCATAGAAAATGCCATAATCAAGCATTAGGAGCATTTCGGTTGAGTGGGGTTGATCCTGAATACCAAAGAATCCTTCTGAAGCATTATAGGTTTCCATATACCACATCTGCTCTGAAGGAATAAGCTTTTTAAATTGTTCACGATAAGGGGCAAAGCTCACCCCACCATGAACAAAGAGCTCAAGATTAGGCCATACCTCCAACACGTTATTACGGCCGGTAATTTCTAGTATTCTTTTGAGCAACATCAGATTCCAGGAGGGGACCCCACTGATGTTGGTAACATTCTCGGTGATGGTAGCGTTGGCAATTTTATCAAGCTTCACCTCCCAGTCGCCCATTAGAGCTATAGAGATATCAGGAGTACGCATCATCTCGGCCCAAAAAGGAAAGTTTTGCACCAAAATGGCAGAGATATCACCGAAGTAGGATTTGCTGTTGAATTCGCTCACGCTGTGACTACCTCCCATCACAAGCCCCTTTCCGGAAAACACCTCGGTATCGGGCCTGAAGTCACAATAGATTGAGAGCATATCCTTTCCACCTTTCATGTGGCAATCTTCCAATGCCTCATTGCTTACCGGGATAAATTTGCTCTTATCGCTGGTTGTTCCGCTGGATTTGGCAAACCATTTTATTTCTGTTGGCCACAACAGATTATGCTCTCCTTTTCTAAGGCGGTCGATATAGGGTTTTACCTGCTCATAATCTTGCACAGGCACTCTTTGCTGAAAGGTTCTAATATCTTTTATAGAAGCAAAATCATATTTTCTGCCCCACTCTGTATTTTTTGCTTTTTCAATAAGCCCCAATAACAGTTCATTCTGCGCCTCATGAGGATTTTCCTTAAAATAATTTATTTGTGGTACTCTTTGTTTTAAAAACCAGGATATAACGGAGTTGAATATGGGGGACATATTGTTTTCGATTTGATTTAGCTTTTGCTTTGACTACAAAAGTAAATAATATGACGACAAACCTATGAAATTTAATATCTTTTATGGAGTTTTCTGAGTGTTGATTTTCAATGATCTGGAGTATGGCTGAAGGAAGATATAATCAACGAGACAAAAAAATGCTTAGGTTTGCAAAAAAGATAAAGGATGATTGTATTTCCCAACAGTAAAATCAATATCGGACTCAATATACGATCCAAGAGGCCTGATGGATTTCATGAGTTGCATAGCTGTTTTTATCCCCTGGCATTATCTGATTGCCTCGAAATAATTCCTTCTCCAACAGGTCGTAATTTATTCAATACCAGCGGATTACCTATTCCTCATGATGAATCAGGAAATCTATGTGAAAAGGCACATAAGCTTATGCAAGAGCACTATGATATTCCTGCCGTACAGATGCATTTGCATAAAGCAGTCCCTATCGGAGCCGGGCTTGGCGGAGGTAGTGCCGATGCGGCATTTACCCTTAGATTGCTCAGTGAAATGTTTTGCCCTGACATTCCCGAAGATGCTCTTTATCGAATCGCCTCCCAACTGGGTAGTGATTGTGCCTTTTTTCTGTTGAATAAACCCTGTATCGCCTCAGGCAGGGGCGAAATATTGAACCCAATATCCTTATCACTAGCGGGATACACCCTGTTGTTGATCATGCCCCCCATACACATCAGCACCAAAGAAGCTTACGCCGGAATAAAACCCCACAAGCCACAGTCGGAATTATCGGATAACCTACAACAGGATATCTCCTCCTGGAAATCAACGATAGAGAATGATTTCGAAAAGGGAATCTTTGCCAGTCATAATCGGATCGCACAAATCAAGGAAAAGCTTTACGAGCTGGGGGCCGAATATGCCTCAATGAGTGGAAGCGGAGCTGCTGTTTATGGCATATTTAAAGCCTTCACTCATCAACAACCGGAGGTTTTGTTTCCCGATTGTTTCATTTGGAAAGAAAAGCTGTCTATATAAGGATTTTGTTTTGGGGTATTTTAATCTCGCTATGTTATGAATAGTTTCGTTATTACACAATAAAAATATTCTTTTTGCATAGGATTGGTAATGAATTTATTTTAAGATAATCATGTGCGCCCATTTACATCATTCCGAGGGCATTCATTTTATTGTCCTGTCCCGGATAAGCTTAGTTTATCTTATAACTTTACGATTTGCATAAAAAGCCCTAATCGCCGGAGGGTATCAGTAAATTTGGAAAAATCGACAGGCTTGGTAATGTAAATATTACACCCTATTTCATAACATTGTTCTACTTCTCTGGGATCGTCTGTAGTGGTAAGCATGATAACCGGAATGGTGTGTAAAACAGGGTTTTCTTTTACCCGCCGAAGCACCTCCACCCCGTCCATTTTGGGCATGTTGATATCAAGTAACAACAAATAAGCCTGATCGCCCCTATCTTCAGTTGCTCTGGCAGCGAGAAAATTCCATACTTCTTCGCCGTCCCTAAAGCGAATAATTGGATTCGTAATACCAGATTCAACTAATGCATCTTTAATAAGTTCTGCATGTCCGTCATCATCTTCAGCGATAAGAATCTTCACCTGTTTTATTGAACTCATACTTCAGTATTTTTTTGGGGTTAAAAGTTGTATGTTAAACGCATTAATATATAGCAAGTTCTTCCATGATTAGATTAATTTTGCCTATAGTTGATAAACTGATCGATATTCTTTTCAGAAGTATTAATTAATGCTTCGTAAAAAACTGTATCCGGTTTTGCCTTTATTTTATGTTGCGAGGAGGATAAAACTATCTGGCAAAGCAACAGAGGCAAGGGATATTGAAATTAGAGTTAAAGATAAAAAAAATGTCCTGACAAAAATACCAGGACATTAATAGAATCATTATCACTTACACTTATTATTGTTTATCTTTCTCGTCAGCCTTTACCGGTATAGTCTGATGTTTTTGCTGGTAAACGGCATCAACAAGATCCTTATACTTTTGGATGATGTATTTTCTTTTCAACTTTAGCGATGAGGATAACTCTCCTGTAAGAGGGCTCCACTCATCGGCTATAAGGATAATTTTCTGCACCTGATCCGATTGGCTCAACATAGCATTAAATTTTTTAATCTCATCCTGAAAATGTTTCATCACCTGAGGCATCTGGATAAGTTCGGCATTGCTCTGAAACTGAATTTTCTTCTTGCGACACCATTGTGCAAGTTCCTGAAAATTGGGCAGTATAATGGCAGCGGCATATTTTTGATTCTCACCAACCACCATGAGTTGTTGAATATAAAAACTTTCCTTCAGCTTATTCTCAATTTGTTGAGGAGCGAGATATTTACCATTGGACATTTTAAAAATCTCTTTCTTCCGGTCTGTTATTTTCAGGTAGGTATTATCTTCCAGCACACCGACATCGCCGGTATGGAACCATCCTTCGCTATCAATAACATCCTGGGTTCCCTGTTCATCCTTATAATAACCCAACATCAGGCCAGGGCTTTTACAAAGAATTTCACCATCAGAAGCAATTTTTATCTCCACCTGATCAAGTATAGGACCAACAGTACCAATTCGAACTTTCCCGGGTTTGTTGTAATTTACGGCCAATACAGGAGAGGTCTCAGTGAGACCATATCCTTCAAATATGGGTAGCCCTGCGGCCCAAAACAAACGAGCTAGACGAGGCTGTAAGGCAGATCCCCCACAACCAATAAAAACAAGATTAGGACTCAGGGCCTGACGCCATTTGGAAAAAACAAGCTTATCGGCAATGGCATGCTGAATACGATATGCCAGAGGTTGTTTTTGAAGGGGTTCAAATTTCTGTGCCACCTTAAGGGCCCAGAAAAAGATAGATTTTTTTGCTTTACTCAAGCCACGGGCCTTATTGACTATTTTTTCGTAAATAGATTCCAGAAGGCGCGGTACTGCAATAAAGGCATCAACCTGAAGATCATGTATATCACGGCCTATGGTGGTTACACTTTCTGCATAATATATGCTAACACCCAAATATTGGTACTGGTAGTTAACCATATGCTCGAACACATGCGAAAGGGGTAAAAAACTAAGTGCCTTATGGGTG
>JBEPXC010000025.1:0-24834 GCA_041642035.1 Sphingobacteriia bacterium | reverse complement strand
ACCTGTTAGCCGATGGCACAGAGACAGAACTGATCATTATCCGTTCTTCAACGGAGGGCAGCCAGTCTTCCATCCAAAAAGATTCCGGCACCATTAGCCTTAACTATATCTCTCTGCGCGATAATAATGCCACGGGCGGAGCTTCTTTTGTTGCCAGTAATTCGTTTGATATGGGCAACAATAGCGGCTGGACCATCAACATGCCTGCCGGTAAGGACTATTACTGGGTAGGAGGAACGGGCAACTGGGATGATATCTCCAAATGGTCGCTGACCAGCGGGGGTGAAGGGGGAGCAGGAATTCCCTCACTGAACGATAATGTGTTCTTTGATGCGAATTCGTTCAGTGCAGCCGATCAGGTGGTCACCATCATGGGTGATGCCGCCAATGATGTGTACTGTCTGAATATGGACTGGAGTGGCGCCTTGCATACTCCTGCACTGGATGGTGCCTCCACACAGAACCTGCGCATCCATGGTTCTCTGACATTTAATGCCGACATGAATTTCGCATTCCAGGGACTCACCTGGTTTCATTCGAAAGTGCCGGGCAATACCCTTACCACCTCAGGCGTAGCCCTCAGCAACAACCATCTTTATTTTGATGGAGAGGGGGGCGAATGGACTTTGCAGGATGACCTGAACATTGGTATCCGCATTCTTTATCATGTGCGCGGAACACTCAACACCAACAATAAAACAGTTACAGCCGGACAGTTGCAATCGTGGTATACGGGAAATGTGCGCGCCCTTAAGCTGGGCTCGTCAGAGCTTATCATATCCAGCACCTCGGGTAGTGCGGTGTATATCCATGGCACGGGGATGAGCCTTGATGCAGGCACCTCACAGATTCGCTTTACCGGAGCAGGAAGTGGTATGTACAATCATGCGGGAGGGGGCTTGTTTTTCAACGATGTTATCTTTGAAGCAACCACAGGTACCGTAAATGTGTACAACCTTAATGGTGGATTTAATACCCTGGTGTATCATACCACGGGAACAGGAAGGCTATACTATTCCAATATCGTTGACAGCATTTATTTTGCCGGTACAGGATATATACATTCTAATAACAACCAGATCAATATGCTGGTTTTTAATGCCGATGGTTTCATCTATGATAACGGAACCTTCGGGTACACTCTGATGAACCGTAACGGTTCCGTTTTCGGTAACAATACTTTTGATATTCTTGAATTTACGCCCGGAAATACATACACGCTCACCGCCGGGAGAACACAAACCATTCTTTCGGAGTTTCGTGCTTATGGTACTTGTATTGCGCCTATAACCATCCGTTCCAGCTCAACCACTTCTCATACTACAATCAGTAAAGCTGAAGGGGAGGTGAATATACATCAGAGCAACCTTCAAGGTTTGAATGCTTTGGGTGGAGCTGTTTTTACCGCAGAAAACTCGGTGGATACAGGCAATAATACGGGTTGGGAATTTACGGAAATTTCTCAGGATCTTTTCTGGGTAGGAGGGTCAGGAAACTGGAGTGATGGCGATAACTGGGCAGCGACAAGCGGTGGTGCAGGTGGCTTTTGTGTTCCTTCGCGTGCCGATAACGTATATTTTGATCAGCATTCCTTTCAACAGGACGGACAAGCCGTTTTTATAAATATTGAAAATGCCATATGTGCTTCCATGGACTGGTCCGGGGCCCTTTATTCACCTACTCTTACCACAACTTCCAACACCAACAATCTTAGAATTCACGGGGCTTTGGTGCTGAATGCTGAGATGAATTTCACCTTTTCAGGAATCACCTATTTTGAAGGGAATTCAGCCGATGGTGATACCATGGATATTTCCATGGCCGGACGATCCTTCAACAATGCCGTACATTTTACCAAGCCTGAAGGGATATGGAGACTTCAGGATAATTTTAATGCAGGCAGTAATGACCTTTATCTTACCTCTGGTACATTAATCACCAATGATAAGACTTTGAATTTCAGGCGCTTTATATCAAACAATAATAACTTACGTACCTTAGTTTTGGGAGGATCTGTACTAAATGTTTCTTCCGGAAATAGCACTTCGGCATGGTATGTCACGGGGGATGGCTTTACGATCGATCGGGGTACATCGGAGATCAGGCTTACTACTGCTGGAGCAGGTTTTTTGAGTACAAGTGTCGGTGTGCTAAGCTATCATAATATTGTTTTTAGCAATCCCGGTGGATCTTCAATTCTTAACAGCAATCATTCATTCACCAGGGTAGATTTTATTCCCGCTGGTAAGGTTACAGGAGGTGGAAGCATTGAGCAGGTGAGTTTTTCAACAAACGGTGAGATAGAAGGTAATCATACATTTGGTCAGGTAACCTTCTTTAACAATGCCCTTGTTAAAGGAGAGAACACTTTTGGAATATTGAAGTTCAATGCCGGCCGCATAGCCATATTAGAATCATCAAAAACACAGACCATCAATGATGATCTTATTTTGTGGGGGACCTCGGAAAACCCCGTCTATCTGCAATCTTCCATTGCCGGCTCGCAGGCTAGTGTATCAAAAAGCTCAGGTGCCGTGGAAGGAAACTATGTGCACCTTACGGATATGAATGCATCAGGTGGTGCTGAATTCAAGGTATATAATTCAGAAGATTTGGGGAATAACACAGGATGGAGTTTTCTTGAACCTCCGTTCGTGACCTGTCAGCAGAATCAGAGTGTATGTATTAATGTAGCACCTTTTGCTCTCGATGCTTCACTGCCCAGAGGAGGTGTTTACGCCGGAAACGGTGTCTATTATTCGCAGGAGGATATGTTGTGGTTTTTTGATCCCGCCCAGGCAGGCGCGGGAGATGCTATTATTACCTATACGACTCCTTTTGATACCAGTTGTGAATTTACCATTACCGTACTTCCTTTGCCCGAAATTATTTGCAGAGAAAACATTGAGGTGCTGGCCCTTAGTTCCTACATCACCTTGTATGAAGGTGTGGGAGAGTATTCTCTTGATGGAGAGGTTATCACGGGATTTAACCCCGCGGAAGAGGGGACATACAATATTGTATTTACCATGTCGAACGATTGCGGTGAGATATCATGTGATTTCTTACTTATTGTTGGACCGCCTATTATCGTAGAAATAGAAGGAGAAACAGAGATCTGTGAGGGCGAATTTACTACATTGACTGCTTCCCCGGAAGGATTATCTTACCTGTGGAGTACAGGAGCCACCACCCGAAGCATTGATGTAAATGCCTCCGGAACCTATTCGGTTATCGTGACATTTGAAGATAATTATACATCTTCAGCCCAAGCAACTGTTGCGGTATTTAGTTTACCTGCTGTTCAAATAGAAGGTGATCTGGCCTTCTGTAGTGATCAACCGATCTTACTGACCGCTAATCCGGAAGGGGGTACATACCTGTGGAGCACCACATCCGTTGAACAGAGTATCACCATCACTGAACCAGGCACTTATTCAGTCACAGTCACAGATGTCAACGGATGTATCTCATCCGGAGAAATTAAGGTCAGTGCTTTTCCCGGAATTGCAGGCACTTTCAGTACTGTTTCCCCGATGAATAATACCTACGGAATAAAAGATCCTATCACCTTCTCGTGGGATGCTTCTGAGAATGCAGGGAGCTATGATCTTTATGTATGGCGCAACAGCCAGCCTCGTCCGACCACTCCTTTTGTATCAGGAATAACGGCAACAAGCCATACAAACTCTGTTTATCTCAATAAAAATTATATTTACCACTGGCAGATAGTGGGCAATAATTATTGTTCAACCGTAGAGAGTGAAGTTCAGCTTTTCTCCTACCAGGTATTTACCGATCTGATTGTTTCATCCGTTGAAATACCTGCCACGGCTGTTGCAGGAGATGAAACGGAGGTCACATTCACGGTTAAAAATACGGGAAGTGTAGGCACAGGCATTATTCCCTGGGTAAATGATCTATATATATCTGCTTCACCTGACTTTAGCATCAATGGGGCAACCCGGCTGGCTTCCGTAAACAGCCTTTCTTCTCTTGGTCCGGAACAGACCTATACCGATACTGCCAGTATAACCATTCCCTTTAATTTTGAGGGGGAGTATTACATCTTTGTAAGAGCAGACTCGGGAAATAAGATACCTGAAACCATCGAGAACAATAACATCACCAGATCAGGGCAACCCCTGTTGGTGAATTTCCCTCCGTATCCTGATCTTGCCGTGGAGAATGTTACGTCTTTGAATGGTAACATCATCCCCGGAGAAACACTCACGGTAGGCTGGAATGTGAATAATATTGGTGATGGGTCTGCCATAGGAGGCTGGAGTCACCGTGTGGCAATAGTATCGGGCACACAACGATTAATCCTGGGATACCTGCAATACGGTGATTCTCTCGATGCCGGTGGGACCTTGTCGCTGAGTGCAGGTTTCATCGTTTCGAAACACCCCAATATGGAAGGGGAGGTGTCTTTAGAAGTAAGATTGATCCCGAATGCAGCACTTGCGGAAAAGCCTAACTCAACTGCCAATAATACGGCCCTTTCGGAAGAAAGTGCCCTGATGGAGAAAAGGCTTACTATCGCCTTAAGCAAGACATCCATCAGCGAAGATGCCGGCTCCTCCGTGCAGGCATTCGTATACCGAAGCGGCAAAAGAGATTTAGCTTTAACGGTTGATCTTACTGCGTCTGAAGCTGGCAGGCTGGATATCCCATTATCAGCAACGATTCCTGCAGGACAATCCGGAGTATCTTCTGCTTTATTTCCCATTGATAATGATGTTATTGAAGGGGATGTGGAAGTACACATTAATGCCAATGCTGCTGATTATCCAGAAGCTTCAGCCATTATTAGAGTGCTGGACGATGAGGTTCCTTCCTTAACCCTAACCTTAGATCAACAGGAGGCCTTTGAAGGCAACATGGTAAATCTTACCATTACCCGCGAATGGGTAACTGGTGATTCATTAACGGTAAATCTGTCTGTTTCCCTTCCAGGGCAACTTACAGTTCCCGTTTCGCTTACCATTGAAGCAGGGCAGGCTTCTGCGACAGCAGAACTGCTTGTGGTGGAAGATGATGATCCCGAGCTTGATGAGTTGGTCAGCATCAATGCTACAGCAACGGGATATTTACCCGCTACGATATTCCTGATGATTTATGATGACGATCTTCCCCAGCTTACGTTTACAATAAATCCCTCCTCCATATCCGAAGGTGGAGGTGCCTACGCCACTTGGGGGACGGTGCAATTGAGTGCTCCTGCTAAACAACATACTGTGATCAGACTATCGGCTGATACAACCAATCAGATATTCTTTCCTTCACAGGTAACCATTGGAGCTGGTACTACCCAGCAAAAGTTTAATATTGGTGCAGTCGATAACACCATGCTCGATGGAGATCGTGATGTTACAATAACTGCCGCTATTTTCCTCAGCACGTGTAGTTGCTCTGCACCGGCTGAAACATCAGCTTTCTCATCACAGGTGGTAAGGATTATCGATAATGATGGACTGTCTTTATCTGTTTCTGCAAAACCATTTGTGGTGCCTGAGAACATTACCGATGCCGGCTTTATTACCATTAAGCGGAATACCTTGGGTGGGGAAGCAATAACCGTAAACATAGAGCATGACCAACCTGCGATCTTATCAATGCCTGCTACAGCATTACTACCCGAAAATGTTGTCTCTGTTGAGATCCCTTTTAGTACGCTTGACGATGGCATAGATGCGGGAGATCAGATTGTTACGGTTGAAGTATTTTCTGCGGAGTACAGTTCGGGATCGGGTTGGATACAGGTAACTGATCAGAATCTGCCTGATTTTATTGCAAACAGCCTTTCTATATCCCAATCATCTGTGATGATCAATAATTCTGTGCAGTTAACTGCTGGCATTGCAAATCAGGGATATGCGATGGCACCGGAAGGCGTTGAGGTTAGTTTTTACCGGTCGGCAGACAAACGGGTGGATGGCAGAGACCTGCTTATGGCAACTGAACTTACTACACAAGTAATCAATAAGGGTGACTCAATGGAAGTATCTGTTGTTTATACTCCTGATGATACCGTGGGTGATTACTATATACTTGCTGTTGTGAATCAGGGGGGTACAATCAGGGAGCTCACCACCATCAACAACAACAGTGAACCAGTCCCTTTCTCTGTAATGCCCGATTACACAGCCGTGGCCTCGGTAGATGGAAATCAATTTAATGGTACTGCACCCATCATGATCACCGGGTACACCCAGACTATCAGTAAAAGTCCGGTTCCCAACAAACCTGTGGATGTTTATATTGTGGTCAATGGCACCAGGCGTGTTTTGAAAGCCACCAGCGACGAGGCAGGGGCATTCAGTATTGAGTTCGTTCCTGTTAATGGTGAAGCAGGAGCTTATCATATCGGAGCCTGTTATCCTGATTTGTATAGCGCTGAAGCTCAGGATGAATTTACCATAATGGGGGCAAAACACCTTTTTTCAGGTTTCATCAAATGGGATATGAAGCTAAATCAACCCAAAGAATTCAGCCTTCCGGTTGAAAATCTCAGCAATATTGACCTGACAAATCTTCGACTGGAGGTGGTATCTGCCCCTCCAGGTGTGAATGTTAATTATATCCCTCTTCTGCAACTTAATGGTAATGCAAACTCTGTAATTAATTATACTGTTACCACATCCGAAATAACACCGGGCAGGGATTACCAGGAAGTCCGTATGCGCCTTACATCCTCTCAAGGTACTGTATATCGTTTTAGTACGTGGGTATACAGCCAGGCACTTAAGGGCAATATGAGGCTTGATCCGGTAAGATTGTCAGAATCAATAGTGAGAAATGAGATCAATTACGTTGAATTTGAAATTTACAACAATGGGATGGATGAAACCGGTGATATCACCGTTATGATTCCCAGTCTAAGCTGGATGGCCGTGGCAGGATCTTCTGTTATTCCCTCTTTATTGCCTGGACAAAGTGCTGTCGTAACTCTTGTCCTGACACCTGGAGAAGATTTACAACTCAATAATCCCATATCAGGTTCCATCGCCCTTAGTGCAACCAATGCACCGGGAGCTTCAGTACCCTTTACTTTTGAGCCCGTTTCCACTCACACAGGGACGTTGCTGGTGGATGTAGTAAACGAATACACATATAATACAGCCGAGGCACCTCATCTTGAAGGAGCTACTGTGGTGGTTACTCATCCCTACACAGGCAAGGTGATTGCTCAAGGAGTCACTAATGTTAGCGGTCATTTCCAGGTAGAGGATATTGCTGAGGGATATTACAACCTTAGGGTGCAGGCCCCAAGGCACAGCAGTTATCAGGATATGGTGTATGTTGAAAAAGGAATTGTCAACAAGGAAGTAGTCTTTATTGGATTTCAGGCCATAACCTATTCCTGGGAGGTTGTACCCACCATGATACAGGATGAGTACGAGATTACACTGGAAGTGGTATTCGAAACCAATGTACCTGCCCCTGTAGTGGAAATGATCATGCCTGATACCATTCCTTATCTGAATCATGGAGAGACATTCCCGTTCATCCTTACCCTGGTTAACCATGGGTTGATCAGGGCAGAGAATGTGGAAATTACCTTTCCTGATGATCCTGAATATGAGTTTAAAGCCAATGTGAGTATTCTTGATCTTTACCCCAAGTCTTCGATCCAGATTCCTGTAGTGGTTCAAAGAAAGGCTGATGGCAAGTCAATGGATAAGTCATCAGAGAATTGTACTGATTTTACTATTGCCAGTTATGAATTTGAGTGTGGACCCGACAATCAGATTCGTTTAGCCCGAAAAGATATATATTTTTCAGGCAGAATATGTGGTTCACCAGGTTCAGGCGGAATTGGTCTTCCTTCAATATCCTGGTATCCACAAGGTGGTAGCGGGCCGGGGGCAGCACCCGGAGGTGGCAGCATATACCGACCTTTCACATGGGAATCTTCTCCCTATACGCAAAGCAATGTGGGTTGCGATCCTTGCCTGGTTGAGTTTCTCAATGCACTGTGGGGTTGTTCTCCTATTCCCAATACCTTCATTGGGGGTGCAGGAAAAGAGTTTACACCCATGGTGCCTCCGGGATCCAAGAATGCCAAAAAAGTGCTGGATAAACTCCTTTGTGCATATAATATTGGGCATTCCATTGGATGCAAGATAGGAGATGTCACCGGACTTACAAAATCAACCCTGAAGGAATCTGTTAGTGACCTGGAAGCCGCACAGCAAAACCTTGCAGTGGTTGAACAAGGCTTCGAAGCGATGATTAACATGGCAAAGGAAATTTACAATGATGAGGAACTTCTTGAAAAGGAGGGATTTGGATTATTCTCAGACCTGGTATGGGTGCATCTTGAAGAAGAGAAGCCATTTGCTGTAGAAGATGTTAATGAGCTTTTGATCATGATGGCAGAGACGGATGTAACCTCTGTTGAAATCAACGGCTTTGCAGATAGATGGAATGTCACACTGCAGGCATGGTCTCAGGGCATTTATTCTCCTGCTGGTGAATATCCCGCAATTATTGATACTCTGCTGCTCTATGAATATAATCTTGAATACCTAGAGGCATTGCAATTTGCTAATGAGCGTAACTTCTCCTCTATAGAGGAAATGTATAACAATGCTTATTATATTGTTGAGGGATATACAGAGCAGACTTCTGGTGCTGTATGTGCTACTGTTACGGTGCAATTTTCACAGACTCTTACCATGACCAGGGAGGCATTTGAAGGAACTCTAACCATTTTTAACGGTCATGATTCAGATGCGATGCAAAACATTAGTCTTGATCTTGCAATAAAAGATGCAGATGGTGTAGATATGACGCATCTCTTTCAGATCAATCCCGGTGAGCTATACAGAATCAGTGGAATTGATGGTTCAGGGACTCTGGATGCCCAGACCGAGGGCTCTGCTGTGGTAATCTTTATCCCTGAAAGAGGAGCTGCTCCGGATGTGCCCGTGTACTATTCCTTTGGTGGGACTCTTTCCTATTTGGATCCCTTTACCGGCGAGATTTTTTCTCAGAAACTTTTCCCGGTTACCCTTCAGGTCAATCCCAGTCCTGATTTGCATATAGACTATTTCATGCAGAGAGATATTCTTAGTGATGACCCATTTACCGATGAGGTGGAACCCAGCATACCGGCAGAGCTTGCCGTTATGATCAACAACATGGGCAAGGGAGATGCCTGGAGTGCAAACATAGAATCAGCACAACCCCGCATTGTTGAAAATGAAAAAGGTCTGATGATTGACTTCAGCATTGTAGGTTCTAACCTGGGAGGGAAACCCACTCAGTTGGGACTGCTCAATGTGGACTTTGGCGATATTCAGAGCGGCGAAATTGCTGTAGGCCAATGGTGGTTTACCAGCTCTCTACTCGGCCATTTCATTTCGTATGAAGTGTCAGTTAATCATCTTAATAGCTTTGGAAATCCTGATCTGAGCCTGGTGAGCGATGTTTCAGTACACGAGCTCATAAAAAGTGTCCTGGTGTATGGAGAGCTCAACGACAGCATCAATGATTTTCTTGTTAATGATATCCCTGATTCACAGGATATTCCTGATGCACTTTACTATTCCAATGGAACAGTGGCTCCAGTGCACCTGGCTGATAGTTCTGAAACCGACGGTCTTGTTAGCCAAATTAATCTTAGGGTGCAACTCAGTGTTACCCCTTATATAACTGGATGGAACTATACCCGGCTCGATGATCCGGGCGCTGGTAAATATCGTATCATTAGCTGTACGCGCGAAGATGGTCGGGAAATCCCTCTGGACAATATATGGCTGATGCATGTAACCATTCCAGATGGAGGAGAACCTGTTTATGAAAATAAAATGCACTTTATCGACTTTTTCGCCGATGGTACTCCATGGGAATATACTGTTGTTTTTGAACCGATTGAAACCGATATTCCCGAGGTCATAGCTATCGATGGTTTACCGTTGGGGATATCTGATGCTCCTGTGACTAAGCTACAGGTGGAGTTTAACAAACCCATCGACCCTGATAGCTTCGATCATAAGGATTTAACGCTTAATAACCAGGGAGGAGCCAACCTCATAGACTCACTGGTAAAAGTGACACCAGTGAGTGAAATCTTATATGAGGTGGACCTGTCATCCAAAACTTCTATGAATGGGTATTATCTCTTTACGGTTCAGGCGGCTCAAATATCTGATCTGGAGGGCAATTTCGGGCAAACCGGAAAGCAGGTTTCCTGGATTCAGGCAATCTCTATTCCGGCCATAACCGAGTTCTTTGGATTGCCGGAAATGCCAGGAGCACCTATTGATGAGTTATTCGTGCTCTTCAACATGCCTATAGTGGAGGAAACTTTCACCAGCGAGAGGATCGTGCTCACCCGTTATGGAGAAGAAATACCATCACAGACTCTGAGCATTACTCCTGAAGAAGGCAATTTGCCTCTTTATAGAATTTCGGGCCTCCAGGCTCTGTCCTCACAGGATGGCTATTACGAACTGTTGTTCAAGGTGACCGAAATACAGGGTGAAACCGGTAATTTTGGATTATTTGATCAACCAGCAGAATGGTCTGTATGTAGCGGATCCCGGCCCCAGGTTAATCCTGGAGATGATTTTACCGTATGTGCCGGCTCTGAAATAAAGCTTGCTGCCCTTGCTGATTTTTACAATACATTGAGTTGGACCACAAAAGGTGATGGTATATATGATGATACAGAAATCCTAAATCCAGTTTACATCCCTGGTTTTAATGATCTTCAGAAGGGAAGTGTGGAATTGTGCCTGACAGCCTTCAGCAACTTATGTGAGAGTGAAACTACAGCCTGCATAACCATTACTCTTAGTAGTGTTCCTCAGGTATCCTGTCCCGATGCAATGACCGTGAATGTAACACAGCCTCCCTTCACTCTTTCGGGTGGCTTGCCGGCTGGAGGAATTTACTCGGGTGCAGGAGTTACTGATGGTTCTGTGTTTTCTCCATCAGAGGCAGGGATAGGAGTTCATACCATATTATACACCTTTGAGGAACAGTTTTGTGGAGTTGTAGTGTGTGAATTTGTAATCACCGTTTCAGAAGGAGCCGTTTCGTGTGAAGATGTATTGATTGCAGGATTTCCTGAAGTAGTGGAGGATATTTGCCAGGGGCAAGCTCTCAGCTTTGGTGGAGTGACTGCGGAAAATTCGGTGGGCCTGGATTGGGTGATTTCACCCCCAGTAGCCGGACAGATGATCGGGGATGAATTTTATCTTGCTGCAGAATTTACAGGTAATGTTACGGTCTCTGTCACAGCGACTGCATTGATCCCGTGTGAAGATGCCACTGCTTTGGTTTCATTTACTGTTTTGCCAGCTCCCGTTGTAAGCATTACCGGCGAGAGTTACCTGTGTCCTGATCAAACCAGTACATTAATGGCTGATTCCGGTATCTCATGGTTTTGGAATACAGGCGAAACTACACAGAGCATCATTGTTTCACAACCAGGGGTGTATTCCGTAACGGCCACTTTTACCAATACCTGCAGCAGTTATGCAAGTGTCACGGTTGTGATGGATACTATACATGTATCAACTTTGGACATTTCTGATATAACACCTGTTTCAGCCATTGCAGGCGGAATTATCAGCAGCAATTGTTCTCCTGAGGTGATAGAAAGAGGGGTAATGTGGAATAAAAGCGGAAATCCAACCATCGGTGTATATACAGGGTCAACAGAGTGGGGGACAGAAAGCGATACTTTTACTGTATCGATAACTGACCTCCTTCCCGAAACAACCTATTTTGTCAGAGCATGGGCAAGAAACGATTCAGATACCTTGTATGGTGACCAGAAGCAGTTTACTACCAGGAGAGCTGTTTATACCATCACTTCAACAGCGGGTCTGAACGGTACTATTGATCCGGGCGGAATGATAGAAATTGAATTTGGCAGGGAAAAAACCTTTAACATACTACCCAATGAAGGTTATCGTGTGGCGGAGGTGTGGGTCGATGAGCAGAGCCTTGGAGCTATTGATCAGTATACATTCAGCAATATTGAGTCTGACCATTCTATTTACGCAGAATTCGAGCCCGCAACAGGATTGCCGGATCATGATATCTTTAGCGGTAGCATCAAGATGTATCCGAACCCGGCAGATGATATATTATTTATCGAATCAGATATTAAGATTGAGCGGGCAATGAAAGTCAGGTATACCATTCATGATTTTACCGGTCGCTTTATTGCTGGTAGTCCTATCACTGAACCAATAACAGAGATTCATATTGTTCCCCTGTTGCCGGGAGTGTATTTTGTGAGGATTTACCATGATGATGTTATGGTTAGACAGGAAAAGATGGTGAAAGTGGAATAATGTAATAGATGCCCGTCTGTAAATATATATATAAAGGGATGATCTTTTGGTCATCCCTTATTGTTTTTGGGCTATAAATCTGATTAGTCATTCTTCTGGCAGTACAACAGTTTCCCGATCAGGAGCGTTTTATTTCTCTTATCACTTTCAACGGTCTTGGCCGGAAACTGATTCACTTTCTTGCACAATGCTGTCGGAATTGACTATCAGTATCTTAAACCTCCAGATTCTTCATCTATGCATATTTTCAACCGAAAGTTAATCCTTGCAGGCTTTTTAGGTAAGGGTATATCCTTAGTGAGAAATAAGACTTTTTACTAATTGACATATGCCATTATTCTCATTACTTTTAGCAATGTTAAATTTATTTTAATACAGTATGGGGGCTAGCATATGGAATAAATCACCTAACAACTGTGTAGAGGAAGATTAAACATAAGGGGAAGTTGGATTGGAGCTATGCTTAATGTTATTTTTTTTAGCAGCCATTTGTAATCATTCTGCTGACCTTCGATGGCTTTGTAATTATTTTATTCCCTAAAACTCATTTTAGGGAAATCGTATTTCTTTATTAACATCGCCCTTGCGATGTCTTTATTAACCTAAAAAACTTATAAAATGAAAAATCTTGTATTTCTCTTTTTGCTTTTGTTGGCCTCTACAACACAGGCGCAAAAATTGCCTTTTGTTGGCAATTCCTACAATCACCTTGATCGTTCTTTAGGTTCACCAACTGACACGATAATCTTTACAGATTTAACTATCCTGGAGTTTGATGGTATTGATTACTTTTGGTATAACTCTAAAACTGATGAGATCATCAGACAACGCAGTTATGTGCACAAGGCTCAAATAAAAAGATTGATTAAGTTACTTGGTGAACACCCTTACAAACAAGGCTGGTACTACTCAACAAACTATGATTTAAAGATGCAGTTATTGGTTGTTAATGGTGAATACCGTTTAGAGATAACCAATGCAGATAATAATTATATTAGTTTTCATGAAGAATAGTTAACTGCAGGAAGTAAAGTCTTAAGCAGGAATTCTTATAGGGTGTAGTCTTTAAATGGCAACTTTAATTGTTTGCCTGGCCCCGGGCGTGTCAGTTGCAGGTTGGAGAAACTAACCCCCAGCAGCCGGATGGGCTTGTCTTTGTCACGGTTTTCGTGGAGCATTTCGCATGCCATACGCAGCATGTCGTTGCGGTCGTCAACCCCCAGGGCAAAGCTCTTGCTGCGTGTAATCTGTACGAAATCATGATATTTTATTTTCAGGGTCATGGTTAGGCCCCAAACGGCTGCTTTGCGTAATCTTTCAAAGAGGGTATCGCATATTTCTTCCATTGCCTGATCCAATTCCTGACTCTTAATCAGGTCGGTAGTAAAGGTGTTTTCTGCGCCTACCGATTTTCTGTCTCGGTCGGGCTCTACCTTTCGCTTGTCAAGGCCATGGGCAATGTCAAAAAAGAAATGCCCGTTTTTGCCAAAATGCCGGGAGACAAATTCCATCCCGGCATTTTTCAGGTCCAGGCCATTGAAGATACCCAGGGATCTAAACTTTTGCGCACTTACCTTTCCAACACCGTGAAACTTTTCGATGGGTAGTTTCTCCAAAAACTCCGCTGCCTGCTCGGGATGAATTACGAAAAAGCCATTGGGCTTTTTTACATCGGAAGCTATTTTAGCCAAAAACTTGTTGTACGATATCCCGGCAGAGGCAGTGAGCTGCAGCTCGTCAAAGATTCTTTTTCTTATTTCGTTGGCGATGAGAGTGGCAGAGTTTTTCCCTTTTAAGGGATTGGTTACATCGAGATAGGCTTCATCCAATGAAAGCGGTTCTACCAGATGGGTATATTCATGAAAAATACCGCGGATATGCTTTGATATCGTTTTGTAGTGATCAAAGCGTGGTTTTACAAACCGTAATTCGGGGCATTTTTTTCTTGCCTGGCCACCGGGCATGGCAGAATATACGCCATATTTTCGGGCCTCATAGCTGGCGGCGGCTACTACTCCACGTTCACCTGCTCCCCCCACGGCAATGGGTTTCCCCCTGAGTGAGGGGTTGTCGCGTTGCTCTACAGAGGCATAAAATGCATCCATGTCGATGTGAATTATTTTGCGGCAATCCATGAAAGGGAGCATTCATTCATAAAGTGTTTTTATTTATTTCTCCCGGCGTTTCGCCAAAGGCTTCCTTATAGGACCGGTAAAAATAAGTTCTGTTGTTGAAGCCTGTCAGGAAAACAATATCCGAGATGGGGTGATCTCCCTGAGCAATCAGCTGTCGGGCCATTTTAAGACGAAAATTTTTGATCAGTCCATGCGGGGTAAGGCCGGTGAGTGCCTTTATTTTGCGATAGAGCTGTGCTTTACTCATGGCCAGGTGGGATGCCAATTGGTCGGCATCAATATTCTCATCGGCATAATGGAGGTTGATAAATTCGATGCATTTTTCCATAAGCTCTTTGTCGCGGGTGGAAAAATCTTTTTGCAGGGTATAGGCGGGTGTGCCGAAGTTGGCCTTAAAGTGTTCGGAAACCTGCTCTCTTGACTTAAGGAGTTTTTCTATCCTAACAAAAAGATGTCTTGGATGAAAGGGTTTGGGGATATAAGAATCGGCACCCATTTCAAGACCTTCAATACGGCTTTCAATTTCCGTTCTCGCCGTAAGTAAAATCACCGGGATATGGCTGGTCAGGATGTCAGCCTTAATTTTTTTGCACAGGGTAAGGCCATCCATCTCGGGCATGAGAATATCGCTTACCACGATATCGACGCGGTGACCGGTGATAAATTCGTAAGCTTTTTTACCGTTGGGGGTTACATTAACCTCATATTGTTCCGAAAGAAGTTTCATCAGCATGTCCGAGAGTTCCTGATCGTCTTCGGCGATAAGGACGCGGTATTTCTTGGGAGTGGTCCATAAAGCTCTTGCCTGGTTATTACTGGCGAAATAATTTTTATTCAGGGGAATGAGCTCTTCATGGATATTATCTATTAGCACCCCTTTGCGCGATACCTCAGGCAGGCTCCCATTGATGGGAGAGGACTGTGTTTCGGTAAGCGGCAGGTCAACGGTAAAGGCACTACCGTAGTCCAGTCGGCTTTCAACGCTAATGGTGCCATCGAGCAATTCTACCAGGCTTTTGGTGTAGGCCAGACCTATTCCTATACCCTTGAAGGTTCCCGGTTTTTTGCTTTCCATGCTTGATTGCTGATAGAAGCTATCAAAAATGTAAGGCAATGCCTGGTCGGAGATCCCTATGCCGGTATCTGATATGCTGATCAGTATCCGGTGGTTGGCTTTACGAATAACTACGGTTATACCACCTCCTGCAGGCGTGTATTTAATGGCATTGCTCAAGAGGTTGATCATGATCTTCTCGAGTTTTGAAGCATCGGTAACCACCCACAGTTCATTTTCATCGGGTTCAAAGCTGATCTCCAGCTCACTCTCGCGTACAAAATGACTGAATACATCAACAATATTGTTGATGGTGGTGATGAGTTCTATTTTTGAGGGAAGGATTTTCTCCCTGCGTGTCTCAACTTTTCTGAATTCGAGTAGCTCCTGCACCAGTTTCTGCATGCGGCGGGAGTTTTGATAAATGGTTTTCACCAGGTTACTGGTTTCTTCTGTTCCTCTCTTAGGATTGAGCAAGCTGGCTGCTGAAGCAAAAATCAGGGTGAGTGGGGTTCCAAATTCATGGGCCAGGTTGGTGAAAAATTCGAGTTTGTATTGAGTGAGTTCTTTTTCTTTTTCCTGTTGTAGTTTTTCCAGTGCCCTTTGCTCTTTTTGTTTGATACGATTGGCCTGAATCCTGGAAATAAGCATCAGAGCAAGAATGGAAAGTATCACGTATACGATCATAGCCTGCCACGTTTTCCAGAAAGGAGGTTTTATGGTAATGGCCAGTTGATTGACCTCATCCGACCACAGGCCGTCTTCATTGGTGGCACGTACCAGAAGGCGGTACCGGCCATAAGGCACATTGGTGAAATTTGCCTCCCGTTGGTTGCCGGCAGCGATCCATTCGGTATGAAAGTTTTCCAGCTTATATTCAAAATGGCTTTTGTTGGGATTGATAAAATTGAGGGTGGTAAATTCTATGCTAAAGAAATTCTGATTATGCTTCAATACAATCTCTTCGAGCTCATTGATGTTTTTATCCAGGATGTTGGTTGAATCTCCCGGATAAATCATTTGATTGTAAAGACGCAGGCCGGTAAAAAGGAATATTGGCTGCCTGATACTTGTAACAATTTGTTGGGGGAAAAACCAATCCAACCCATTAATCCCCCCGAAATAAAAAGCGCCGGATTTCTCTCCTCTGGCAGCTGCCCCATCGGTATACTCATTGTTTTGCAGCCCATCGGCGCTGTTGAAATTTGTAAAGGTGTTATCCTGAATATTAAACTGACTTAATCCCTTATTGGTGCTTACCCAGATATTTTTGTTGTCATCTTCAAGTATAGCATGGATGGTATTGTTGGGCAGACCATGGGTAGTGGTGAAATTTTTAAAACTATAGGGTCGGTAGTTGATGTTTATTTTATTAAGCCCCCCGCTGCTTCCCACCCAAAGATTCCCATCGGAAGCCATAAAAAGACTAAGTATATCCTTATCATTCAAGCCGGGTTTCTCCAGTTTTGCCATGGAATAGTTTTCAAGTGAATCGGTCAGGGTGTTGAACCGGTAAATTCCTGCGCCGCGTGTGCCGAGCCAGAGTATGTTGGGTCTTTCTTCCACAATGGCATATACAATGTTGCTGCCCAGGGCGTCGTGATTGTTATTGCTCATGATATGGGTATGATTCATCAGATGGTACTGACCATTTCGAAATTGTATCTCAAGTCCAACCACACCATACCCGCTGGTGCCTAACCAAACCTGTCCGAATGCATCCACACAGATGTCGTAGACAGAGCCAAAACTGAGGTGTTCGGCACCCTTTAAATCTTCGGGGAAATGATAGAATTTACCACTTTGCAGCCTGAGGATATCTATTCCTGTACCATCATGACCTATCCACAGGTTTCCGGCCAGGTCTTCTTCTACCGATAGTACCGCATTGTTGGTCAGGCCGTTGGCAATGGTAAAGTGCCGGGTATCACCTGTTTTGTATGGGAGGAAGTTTAAGCCATTTCCCCGTGTTCCTACCCAAAGGTTTCCGGAGTCGTCCTCGTGTATGGCTCGTACAATCTGGTGGTTCAACTGTCGAAGGTGGGGTTCTCCTTTTTGAATGCTAAAAAAGGGTTTTGAGTTGAGATTTATCCTAAATACGCCTTCGCCGTCGGTGCCTATCCAAAGCAGGTTGTCGGAGGTTTCGCAAACAGACCAGATCTTGACTTTGCTGTCGGCCAGGGCCGGAAGTCTGGAGCTGACGGATTCAATGCTGAAGTTCTGTGTGGGATATAGTTTAAGAATATTGCCATCATCGGTTCCCAGCCAAAGAAATTCCTTATTGTAGGATTTACCGGATGCGGTAACATGAAAGCTTTTATCACCCCGTCTAAGTTCCCTGGTATGCTTTTGATGGATATCCGTAACAAGAAGACCTCCATCATGAAGGCTTTGCAATAGATAGAGTGTTTGGTTAAAAGAACAGAACCAGCTTTCGGCAACGGATAGGTTTGCATATTCGTTGCCGGGCAAAGGGAGAAAAAAATCATCTCTTATTATATTTGCTTCCAGGTCGTAGACGATAAGTTGATCATTCATCAAAAGAATCAGCAAATTTTGATCAAAGAAGAAATTGTCTAGACTCAGCAAATCTGAAGCATTAATGCCTGGCAACGCAACAAGAATGAAATCGTCGTCAGGGGGGGAGAACCTGTAAAAGCCTCGTCCCTGGAGGTTAACCCAGATCTGTCCGTCGAAACCCATGTGGGCTTTTAGGCTGTTTTCCCTGAGCGATAGCTCGGGGAAATCATTAAACCAACTGCTGAAAGTTTCCAGATGATGTGAATACCTGTTCAGGCCTCTTTCGGTTACGATCCAAAGGTTCTCATTGCTGTCTTCTATGATGTTGCGGATGATATTGTTGCTAATGGCATTTTGATCATACAAATTAGGATAATACCTTTTGATGGTAGTGCCATCAAAACGGTTGAGCCCATCCCAGGAACCAAACCACATAAACCCTCTTGAATCTCTGAATATGCTATTGATGGCGCTGTTAGACAGCCCATCTTCATTGGTTATGTTGGTGGTTCTCCACATTACACCCTGCTTATCCTCAGGTTGGTTTGCAGCATCAGCATGGGATAACAACACGCAAAGAATACATAAACAGCTAAAACGAATCATTGACATGGACAGAAGAAAGAGATGACCAACAGGGTTGTTTTTTTTATTTTACCTAATGCAAAGCTAATAAATTCCACACTTGAAAAAGCTTAATAAAGCTAAATGGAGAAAGCTGTATTATAAAAGGGACAATAGAAAATAATACATAAAAAAACCGGTGGATGATTCCACCGGTTTCTAAGAATTTATTGACTCGAAAAGGTATATTACTCGACCAGTTGAGCGTATCTTCTTTCCACATCTTCCCAATTGACAACATTCCAGAAGCTACTAATGTAGTCGGGTCTGCGATTTTGGTACTTGAGGTAATAGGCATGCTCCCAGACATCGAGAGCCAGGATGGGAGTTCCTTTAACTTCAGCTATATCCATCAGGGGGTTGTCCTGATTAGCTGTATTGGTTACCTGTAGTTGACCATTGTTGTCAACGATCAACCATGCCCATCCACTACCAAATTGGGTAGCACCGGCTTTATTGAACTCTTCTTTAAAAGCATCGAAAGAACCAAACTTGTCTTCAATAGCAGTAATTAACTTTCCTGATGGTTGTCCTCCTCCATTCTGTTTTAGAACAGACCAAAACAGTGAGTGATTCCAGTGTCCACCACCATTATTCTTCACTGCCACTGGATGTTTGCTCATATTGGCAAAAATTTCCTCCAGGCTTTTGTTGACCAGGTCAGTACCGGCAATTGCATCGTTGAGTTTGTTGATGTAAGCCTGGTGATGCTTGGTATGGTGAATTTCCATAGTCTCAGCATCGATGTGTGGCTCTAATGCGTCATAAGCATAGGGCAATTCGGGCAATGTGTGCAATCCTTCTTTCATAGTTGTTTGATTTTTTTGTAGATTTTCATTTTTATTTACTTGCTCTTCTGTTCTTTTGCCGGATAACTGGCAGGAGGACATAAGGATAAATCCTGCCAAAAACAATCCGGTGATCACAATATTTCTTCTCTTAATCATGCTGCTAAAGTTTCAAGGGTTAATTATTTCTTTTTAGTAACCTTAATTTAGTCTTTGTCTAAATAACAAGATATTTATGATTTTGTTTACAACATACTCAAGTTAGGAAGTTGATTTTTGGAAAAGGATAAAAGGAAAGTTCTTTAGTATGCTTAAAATTACTCGCTTACAGTGAGATATGGTGCTATTTTAATGAAATTATCTGCATCGATCAGGTCCGACTTCTTTATTTCATCAATAGACTGATAAAGCCCATGTCGTTCACGCATTCGCAGGATCGAATTGACCTGATTTCTGTTGAGATAAGGATGCCTAACCAGTGTTACGAAATCGGCCGTATTAATGTTTATTTTCCTGAGATTAATACTATCGGCTTTGATGTGCGATGAAATCTGATCGAAACGCGTTGAATCCATTCCATATACCTCACGCAACTGATCGATGGAATAAAATCCTCCAAGCAATTCTCTGTAGCTGGTTATGCGCCTGCTAAACACTGGGCCTATTCCTCTTATTTGTTGCCATTGGGTGGTATCGGCAGCATTGATGTCTATAACGATATCTGCCCAGGCTGGTGTATATCTTTTCCTCTTTACTGAGTCGGGGGTAAGCGCGGTGTCTGAAAGATTTGACGCTGGTTTTCTTACTGGCTTTGGCGGCAGGTCTATATAGGCTGCCATTTGGTTATACAGATCTTCCGATATCGTGTAGATGCGCTTAAAATCTTCTCTGTATCTGAATTCCCCTCCTGCATTGCGGTAATTGATGATGTTGTTAATGATTCGATCGGGTATGTTCATGGCTGTGAATTCTTCTCTGGACAGCTCATTGGGATTGAAAAGAGCGGGGTTTAAGGAAATTTGTGCATCATCAAAGGTTTGTTTTTGTTTATTCTTCTCCATTTCAAGCTGAGCCTGCCTGTAATCGTTCAACAAGTCCAGGTGTTGTTCTACATTTTTTTCAAACAAGCTAAAATCGTACGGCGCAGAAGTTGAAAACCTGTCGTACACAAGAGGATAAAGCAGGATGATTATGATCAGAAATATAAGAACAAAAATTCCGTTTCGTTCAGTTCTGGTAAAATAGAAATAATCCTTCCAGCTCATGGATATTCAGGTTGAGTTATATCAGTAAGTGCAAAACAGTTAATATAAAGAAGATGGAAAGGGTGGATAAAAATAAGGGTAAATAACTAAATAATCAAGATGTATGGATAAAAAATGTGATTTTGAGTATTTTTGACCGAAAGCGTTAGCAACTGGAAGGATGAATAACTGTTGAATCGTTGAATCGTTGAGTTGTTTATTTGTTTAATCGTTGGGGTAGCAACAGCTGAAAGCTGTAAGCAAGAAGACTTTCCATCGTCCGGAGGACATGGAAACGTCTGAAATCAGAGTTATTGCCTGCGGAGATTTGAATGTCTTCTTGTTTTGTTGGTAGGAAATATAATATATAGAAAGGGTGTAGGGCTGGTTTTATTAAAGAATAGCCCCGAAGTGAACGAAATTATGACCATAATGAGGCCGAACGCTTTAAGCAAACAACTCCCTCAACCCCTTGGATCAAAAAAATAAAATCAACAACAAAGAATGGAACCCTTTTTGTACTACACAAAAGAATTGTTTATAGTTTTACTGGCTAAAATTGCTGCAAATGAAACACCTTCAAAAACATATGCCTGCCAGATCAGCATCGATTGTATGCCTGATGGTTTTGATGATCCTATTCACACCATCCGTTATGATCGGCGCTCCTGATAGTATTTCCATAAATACGCAGGAGTCTCATACAAGCAATTCTTCAGAGGTAGGGAACAACGATACGCTGGCAGATTACTTTATGCATCAGAAAAGTTATATTCCCGGGCAGAAGTTGAATACAGCAGTTAAAACCATTTACCTGGCCATTAATATTTGGCAAAAGGAGGATGGGAGCGGCAATTTCAGTGAAAGTGAACGTACTATCGGTCGGATGTATTATATCGTAGAGCATTTGAATAATTTATTTGCCCGATCGGCCGATCCGGTAAATCCCATAGAAGGCATTGATTATCTAAAAGACAGTCATATCCGGTTTGAGTTAAAGGACGTGTCCTTCTATCAGGACTCTGCTCTTTATGGTGTAAATTGCGGCCAGGGCAAGAAACTAAATGATTATGTTTTTAACCGCTCTCCACACAAAAGACAATACTTCAACATACATTTTAACACCGGAAGATGCATGGGTGCATCGGGTTATGCAAATTACCCTTCGGGACGCGACCTAGAAACCGATGCCTATGTGGTGAGTTATATAAAATTTGGCCAGGGAGGAGAAAAGGAATATCCCTTCTGGAGTCTTATGCTTCATTTGGCTCACGAAATTGGGCATACCCTGGAGTTAAAACATCCCTATGACTCGGAATACTGCCGATTCTCTCACCCCGATTTTTTGTTTGATCTTTTCGGCTACGAAAGACAGGCATGGTGTAATAATCCCCGGGCCAACTGTGATATTTGTTATCAACAGGGAGGTTTTGAGTGCGATCTGGAAGACTCTACCAACACGTGCACCAACAATCTTATGGGGGGCAACAAGAATAATAGTAGCATTACGCCTTTGCAGATGGGCCGCATGAACAGAACTCTTGGTTTAAAGAGTACGCGCAAATATGCATGGGGATACAGTGATGTAGCATACGAGGTAGAAAATGACCAGCATTGGGCCTTTAACATAAAGCTTTACCAGGATATCCGCGTTCTTTCGGGCAGTAGCCTTCATGTAAGCGGTACCCTGGAAATGGTGCCTCAGGCAAAGATCATTCTGGAGCCTGGTGCAAAACTTATTGTTGATGCAGGAAGAATTACCAATGCCTTGTATAGTAATGATCCTTGGCTGGGGGTAGTGATTGAAGAACCTCCCAAAAAGTTTTTCTCCTTTCTTCGAAAAAAGGTTTCTTCGGGCGAGATTATTGCTATCAACAATGGAAAGATTGAAAATTATATAGGGTACTGATGCGTAATTGCAGGTACTCCTTTGATTTTGCTGAAAAAATCATGCAGCTGATAATGTGCAATCCACTCAACTCTCACCATAAGGAGTCTAAAACTATAATAATGAGTCTTGAACGAACTGAACTCCGAACAATTTTAACGTAAAATGTGTTTTAAGACTGGTTGTTATTGTATGGAAATCACACGTTCTTGGAAATCATATGTTTTTGTCGGGGCGGAAGTGGCAAAGTCCACAATAGATTTTCGCATGAATGGTTGCTTTCGCCTTTTCTTACAATAAAATAACATATACCTTTTAAAATGTCATATGTAAATCGATATGGGTGGCACAACCTGGAGCGGTTTTATCCACATACAAAATGGAATAATGAAATTAGCTAAATCAGTATTACTTGATTGAAGCGTAAATGGAATGGCGGAATCAACCTTAAACGGCCAGGCGTTTTCAGAAAGGCTCATTCAAATCATTGAAGCCAATCTGCGAAATGAACAGTTCAGTGTGACTGAACTGGCAAGTAAAATGGGCATGAGCCGCTCTAGCCTGCACCGAAAGGTTAAAAATGCTACCGATTTATCCATCAGTCAGTTTATTTGCCAGGTACGTTTAAAAAAAGCCCGTGACCTACTAAAGCAAAACGCAATTACCATATCGGAAGCAGCTTATGAATGTGGTTTTCACAGCGTTACCTACTTCAACAAATGCTTCCGTGACTTTTATGGTTTTTCCCCTGGAAAGGTAAAAAAGCAAACAGAAAAAGAAAAAAACAGAACATTCAAAACCAAACTGCCCACATTAAAACAAAAGAAATGGCTGATTGCTTCTTTTCTCTTGTCTGTGCCTATGATCGTTTTATTACTTACTCATGAATTGTTTAATTTTCATGTTTTCCTTGAAAATAACCGGCCGGAAAAAACCATTGCCGTACTTCCTTTTAAAAACGACAGCTCCGATTCATCCAATACCTATTTTATTAACGGGCTGATGGAATCCATTCTAAACCATCTTTCCAGCATTGACGATTTAAGTGTTCGCTCGCGTACTTCGGTTGAAAAATATCGTATGGGTAGTAAGTCATTAATGGAAATTGCAAAGGAGCTGGGTGTGAATTACCTCGTGGAAGGAAGCGGTCAGAAATACGGCAATGAAATTTTATTGAACATTCAACTTATTGAAGCAAGAAGCGATTTCCATTTGTTTTCGGAACAATACCGTAAGAAGATTAACGAAGCAGAAGATTTATTTGATTTGCAAAGCGAAATTGCCCTGAACATAGTTTCAAAGATAGAAGCTGAAATTACAACGGAAGAAAAAGATCGGTTAGACAAAAGCCCCACGTTTAGCCTGACTGCCTTCGATTTCTTCCATAAAGGAAGGGAAGAGCACGTGAAATTCAAATTGAACAATATGAACGCGAATGCGCTCTTGAAAGCCGAAAAAAACTACAGAGAAGCACTGAAGTACGATTCCGCTTATGCGCAGGCATACGCTGCCCTGGCAGACATTCAAATCAACAAAAATCGTGGGAGCGAATTGTTTCTGGAAACCTTTTTTGATTCGGTACTTTATTTTGCAGACAAAGCCCTTGCTTACGATAAAAAATCTGCAGAAGCCTATGCAGTTAAAGGACTTTATTACTGGTATAAGGGAAACCGGAGAAAAGCCCTGAAAGAATACAGCAACGCACTGATGTATAATCCAGATTCATGGCAGGCATATCGGGGCAAGGGAATCCTTTTTATAGATAATGACCCGGTACGTAGTATTGAAAACTTTCAAAAGGCTGCCAGGCTGTCATACGGATCAGACCTGAAAATGGTTTTAGGTGAAATGATATTGGCTTATTTGTGGGCCGGATTCACCGAAAACGCCAAAAAATACAATGAGGAAGCCCTACGGTTGTTTGAAGATTCTGTGATGTATTATTTAAACCTGGGATCCATTGAGAGTCAGCAGGGTAACGCAAAAAATGCTGTTAAATGTTATATAAAAGGTTATATTTCTGACCCAGGATTTACAAATTATATTTGGTTTTATCATGATATCAACCGTCAGTTAGGTTATAATTACTTGTTTGCCGGGAATTATGAAGAATCATTGAACTACTATAAAAAGTGGGTATCCATTCTAGAGAGGTCAGAAGAAATCAGTTACAACGGAATGCAGCGTGTGGCTTATGCATTTTGGGAAAACGGCAATACAGAAAAGGCAGAATACTATTTCGATCTTCAAATGGATCATTG